>NZ_JACSQR010000021.1:0-49337 GCF_014836505.1 Psychrobacter communis | reverse complement strand
ACTTGAGCGTTTTCATAGAGTGATTATGACCTCAATGAGTTTGGTTGACAAGTCTGTTTTAAGGCTGAGCGACAATAACTGACGCCTGATATCCACGCCCTAGAAGGGACATGGTTTTAAGGCGCTTTTTGATAAAAAAGACGCCAAGCATCAGCTTAACGTCTCTTTATGAGTTTAATCATCAATATCAATCATTAAGGTTTTGCAGGCTTTACCAATTTTACCAACGGCGCATAGCCTGACTGCGGCATCACGCTGACTGGGATAAATTGTAGTGCACCGCCATTGATACAATAGCGCAGTCCGCCGCGGTCTTTTGGGCCATCAGGGAATACATGCCCCAAATGCGAGTCTGCTACCCGTGAGCGAATCTCAGTACGCACCATGTTAAAGGCAGTATCCTCATGCTGAGTAATCACTTGCTTATCGATCGGCTTGGTGAAACTTGGCCAACCGCAGCCAGATTGGTATTTATCGGTGGATAAAAATAACGGCTCACCGCTCACCACATCGACGTAAATCCCTGGCGCAAATAAATTATCATACTCATGACTAAACGCACGTTCTGTCGCCGCCTCTTGAGTGATATTGTACTGGGCTTTGGTTAGAGTGTTTTTTAGCGCACCTTTATCAAAGTTTGCATAGCGTTTGGGATCTAAAGTTTCAGCAACCGTGCTGACCGGTGCAAGCTTGGTTCGCGCAGTGCCTTCTGGTTTATCATCGGCAAGGCTTAAATCGACATGACAATAGCCATTTGGATTTTTTGCCAAATAATCTTGATGATACATCTCAGCCAGATAAAAGTTATCTAAAGGCTTATTTTCTACCACGACTTTTTGTTTATACTGGCTTTGGATACGTTTGAGCGCCGCATCAATCACCGCTTTGTCTGCTTTATCAGTGTAATAAACGCCCGAACGATACTGGACGCCGCGATCATTGCCTTGCTTATTGAGGCTGGTTGGATCTATCACGCGCAAGTAGTATTTTAGAATCGTATCAAGATCGGTTTTATCGGCATCGTAAGTAACCTTAACCGTCTCGGCATGACCTGAGCCGCGAATCACTTGCTCATAGCTTGGATTGGCCGTGTCGCCATTGGCATAGCCTGAGACTGCATCGACCACACCTTCGACACGCTCCATATAAGCTTCAACGCCCCAGAAGCAGCCACCTGCTAAATAGATTGAGCGCGTATTAATCGCCTTACCTTTATCGTTATAATAAACGCCATCTTTTTGCTTGATGGTTTCAATTTTACTGTTGTTATTCAATGCTTGGGCGTTTGCCGGTTTGGCATTACCCGCTTTTAGCTCGGCAAAGTCATTATCAGCATTTTCAGCAAGGGCATAGGCTTGCTCTGCTGATATATTACCTTTGACCAAATGCACCAAGTTGCCTTTTTTATCGAGTATCGCCCAACTTGGATACACTTGCACGCCGAGCTTATTAATCAGCTCACCCGAAGCGTCGGACAATACGGGTAGTTTAGGATAATCAGCTTGCACGCCTGCATACCAAGTCCTAAAATCGCTCTCTGCTTTTTCATTGAGATGACCGGGACTGGCAACGGTAACAAGGTTTAAACCGGCAAACTTAGGATCGGTACGCCACTCTTCGGTTTCTGCAAGCGTGCCTAGACATAACGGGCACCAGCTTGCCCAAAACTTAATCAAGGTAGGTTTATTGGGGTCAATAACCGCCGCACCTGTGTTGCCCAAACCCTTGGTTAATTGCGGTAACGCCTGCATTTGCCCGAGCATATCAGATGGCAGCATATCCCGTGAACTTTTTACGCCGCTGTTTTGGCTACTGGCATTAGCATTGCTCTTAGCATTGTTCTTAGCATTGTTTTCTGCGCTACTCATTTGTCCGCAAGCAACCAAAATCCCTGCACTTAACACCGTCGTTACCCCAAAAGCACTGACATTTTTTAACCAGCGTGCAGCTGCTCGCGGTGACTGTGTCACTAAATCATGAGTGTTGCTGCCCTTATCAGAGCGATTGATATTATGAGACTTATTATCTTGTTTATCAGGTAGCATGAAGAATCCTTTTCACAAAATCTTGCGAGCACCCGCTTAATGATTAATAGTTATTAAGCGTATTCAACAGCAATAAAGCAGAATGAATGTTAGTGAAAGCAAATAGATTGCGAGATATATGAAAATAAAAAGAATGATAACGACATTAGTCTATCTTAATAGTATACATCGCTAGTGGAGTTTACTTTAATAGTAAATAAGTGGTTGCTACACTTTTTTAACAACGCCGTAAGAGTAGTGATATACACAAGTGGCTACAAAGAAATGATGTGAGCAATTATTAATGGGCGATTATATTTATATGAGGATAAAATAGTGAAAAATCAATATTACTAGGCCAATCAATCACTTAATAAGACATTTAATAGTTAATATCAGTTAGATTAAGAATATAAGGTAGTTAACTTTTAGCACCCATAAATTGCGCCACATAATCATCAGCGGGATTGTTGCGTAACTCAGTTGCGCTACCAGTTTGTACCAGCCGCCCACCATTTAAAATACTGATACGTTGACCAACTTTGACCGCCTCATCGATATCATGGGTAATAAAGACGATGGTTTTATTAAGCCGTTCTTGTAAATCAAGCAACTGGTCTTGTAGTTGCGCGCGAATAAGGGGATCAAGTGCGGAGAATGCCTCATCCATCAGCAATATTGGATTGTCGGTCGCCAACGCCCGTGCCAGCCCGACCCGCTGCTGCATACCGCCAGACAGTTCATCAGGATAGCTGCGTTCTAAATTGGGTAGCCCAACTTCATTGAGCCAATAACTTGCCACTTCATGGCGCTCCTTGGTACTCATTTTACGCACACGCAAACCGTAAGCGACGTTTTGTAGCACCGTCATATGAGGCACCAAACCAAAATGCTGAAACACCATGCTGACCGTTTGCTGGCGATAGTGCTGTAGCTCTTTATCATTGAGTGCTAGGATATTAATAGCAGAAGACTTTTCGTTTCTAGCCCGTAATTGCTTTTCGCTTGCGACCGCTGAATTAGAGACGGTTCCCGCTGTATATTCTTTCGCGTTAATAGCGGTATCCACCCAAATTTTTCCGCTAGTTGGGTCAATCAAACGATTGATATGGCGTATCAAGGTTGATTTACCAGAGCCTGACAAACCCATAATACAATGCAGCTCGCCCGCTCTAACGCTTAAATTGATATCATAAAGCCCGACCGAATAGCCAGTCTGCTTTTTGACGGCAATGCTGTCCATACCTTCTGCCAATAATGCCAAGGCGGACTGCGCTTGCGAGCTATTGGCATTATAAATCTTGCTGATATTTTCTAATTGAATATGGTTCATTGTGGCTCTCATTTTCTATTTTTATGATTCATCATTAACCAATTGGGCGTCTGCCCGCATCAATGGTTTTTTGCCGCGCGCGTTTTCCTTGCCCAAAGGCCTGCGTAATACGGTCAATAACGATGGCGACGATGACAATAGCAGTACCTGCTTGTAAGCCTTGACCGATATTGAGCGTTTGAATCGATTGCAGCACATCTTCACCAAGACCCGGCGCGCCAATCATAGAAGCCAGCACCACCATGGAGAGCGACATCATTACCGCTTGATTGATACCTGCCATGATGCTTGGCAGCGCTTGCGGTAATTTAATCCAAATCAGCAGTTGCAAATGCGTGCTACCAAATGAGCGCCCTGCTTCGACCATTTCATGGTTGACCTGGGTAATTCCCAAAGTGGTCAGACGAATCAGCGGCGGCAAGGCATAAATAATGGTGGCAAATAGCGCAGGTACTTTACCAATGCCGAATAACATAAGCACGGGTATCAAATAGACAAAGCTTGGCATGGTCTGCATCACATCGAGTATCGGTGTGATAATTTTACGCAAGATTTTACTACCAGACATTGCGATACCGATTGGAATACCAACCACCACCGTGACCAATACTGATACGATAAGCAGCGCAAAAGTATCAATCAGCGCGCCCCATAGTCCAAACGCACCAATTAAAAATAATCCGACGCCGCATGCCAGCGCAAACCATATTTTACGAACGCCAAACCACGCCAATACAGTCACCAGCGCAATGATTAGCCATGGCGGTATAATGGTTAAAAAGCGTTCAATCGGTAACAATAAATAGGTCAAGGCAGCGCTACTGATACCACGGAAAACTTCGCCATAGTTTCTGACTACAGCTGCTAAAGCCTTGTTGAGCGAGGTTTCAAGCGACCACGAAGGAAAGCTTGAAGACAAACCGAATAAATTGGCTCTATTATTGTTTTCTAACCTATCTGATGCAGCGTTATTTGATAAAGCACTACCGTTCAGACTAATGCCAAGTTTCGCTGCCACATTATCTACCGCTTCTGGCGTTATCCACGTCTGCCAAATATGAGGATTTTGATGTAAAAATACCAGCGCTTGCTCATCACCGCTGCGCTTGTTTTCATTCATCTCTAAAATAGCGCCGTTGAGCTGGTCAGAGGTAAAGTTAACTTGTTTAAAAAAATCAGTCAGCTCAGGATTAGATTGTATAAAAGGCGTTGATACCGCGATACTCAAAGGAGAAACAGGAAAGCCTGAGATGCAATCAGAAGTACCATCAGCTATTAATAAATCTTGCCAACAGGCATCATCGTGCGCAGGGAACTCTAAAGGCACAAAGTCGTATTTTGCCATGAGCCCAGTCGGTTGCCAGTAATAAAACAATAAGGGTTTATGCTGTTCAAAAGCAGAGGATATTTCGGCATCGAGCGCAGCGCCTGTACCGGGGTGGACACTGTTAAAAGTCTTATCTAAACCGGTATTTTTTAATAAACGGGTATTAAAAATCTCACATGCCCATCCTGACGGACAGTTCATAAAGCGCGACTTACTCGGGTCTTCAGGATCTTTAAATAGCTCAGCGTATTTGGGCAAATCTTGATAACGACGCAGACCCGGATTTTCCTCTAGGACATATTTGGGCACATACCAACCTTGAGTCGCACCGCCCTCAAGCGTATCGCCAATAATGGCCACCTTTTTGTCCTCGATCGCTTGCTCTAAAATCGGCGAGCGCCCTATCCACTGTTCGCCGATTACTTGGATATCATCTTGCAGCAGGGCATTTTCAAGCGCCGGACCAGCACCCGGTACCTCAGTCACTTGGCAGCCATAGCCGTTTTCAGTGATATATTTCAACACCCCAGTGGTAAATTGCCCACTCTCCCACGTAAGCGCGCCAAATTTAATCGGCGCATCACAACTTGATACAGCAGCAGATACGGGCAACGACAATATGAGTGAGCTTATTAACAATAAGCTAAAAGCAATCCATTGGCGCACGGCAGATCCTATTTATCGTTATTATTCTTGAAATTATCTCTAAGTTTAGTAAAGCTTATTTTTACACCTAAAGTCTGTTGTTTATTATTAATTTATTTACTTAGAGTGCGTCTAAAAAATAGCACCATTTTGTTTAGGTGGTCTACAAAATGTAGCGATTTATAGATAAGATGACAAATGCTCATTCATTCTAAAAAGCGGTTTTTAACTACTTATTTTGAATGTTCTGAAGGTAATGGATTAACTTTTAGATAAAAAATAGCACCTACCTGAGTAGATGCTATTTTTTATAACGCTACTTATTTAGAGCGTATTGTTATTTTAAAAACAGTGCCATGGCTTTTTTAAATACACCACCATACGGCGGCAATAAAATATTAAGACCATTGAGCTTCGATTGTATGAATACCGGCTTCATATGACTAAGACGCTCAAAACCAGCTTTACCGTGGTAAGCGCCCGTACCTGAGTGCCCAACCCCGCCGAACGGCAAGTCATGCTGCGCCACATGCATAATGACTTCATTGATACACAGACCGCCTGACACCGTATTGTTACGCACCTGATCTATCTCGCTGCTGTTGTCACCAAAGACATAAAGTGCCAACGGGCGTGGACGCTCATTGATAAAATCAATAGCATCATCGAGAGTGTCATAGTGCATCAAGGGCAAAATCGGCGCAAAAATCTCGTTTTGCATCAGCTCACTATCAGGCGCAGGCTCTTTGACAATCACTGGCGGCATCAGGCGGCTGTCGTGATCAGCATCTGCATCCGTCAACTGATGGACATGGTCATCTTCTAGATCATCGAGATAGCCTTTGACGCGTTTAAACTGCTCGCCGTTGATGATGTGCGAGTAATCAGGATTGTCTGAAATATTGGGATAATGCTTTTCCATCCACTCTTTTGCCAGACGGGTAAATTCCTCATGATATTGACGTTGAACCAATACATAATCAGGCGCAATACAGGTTTGACCCGCATTAAGCGTTTTACCCATCATCACGCGATTAACAGCGTTTTCTAAATTAGCACCTTCTAAAACGATAACCGGCGACTTACCACCCAGCTCAAGGGTGACTGGCGTTAAGTTCGGTGCCGCCGCCGCCATGACTTTTTTGCCGACCGCAGTCGAGCCGGTATACAATAAATGGTCAAAAGGCAGTTTACTAAAGGCTTCGGCAATCTCAACTTCGCCAATCACCACAGAAACCATATCCGGTGAAAAATAACGCGAAATAGTCTCAGCAAAGGTTTGAGCAAATTGCGGTGCCGCCTCGCTCATCTTAATCATAATGCGATTGCCCGCTACCAGCGCATCAATCATCGGTCCGACTGCTAAAAATAGCGGGTAATTCCAAGGCACCATAATACCGACCACGCCAAGCGGCTGCGGCTGAATCTCATTATGAGCTGGCATATAAAGCGCTGAAATCGATACCCGCTGCGGCTTCATCCATTTTTTACCATTCTTTTTTGCATGGCTAATACCGGTAAAGCTTGGAAATAGCTCAGCAAACTGTGTTTCGGACTCACTGCGATAGCCAAAATCGGCACTAATCGCTTTGGCAAGTAGCGCTTGGTTGTCGCTTAGCATCACCTCTAAATTATCGAGTTGATTTTCACGCGTGGTCCAATCATTGATAGGCTGCGTGCGGCTCAGCTTTTGTAAGCGCGCAAATTGCGCTTGCATATCAGCGACCGTTTTAATGATACTAAGAGACTCATCTGCATTATGAGCATGATTTGGTTTTTGAGTTTGATTGGTTGGCGTAGGCTCATTTTGAGAGGGTGTATTTTGATTACTATCAGTCATTTGTCTTCCTTGTTATGAGCGTTAGAGTCAGTACGCTATTATCGATTTAGGACTCTGAATCTATGGTCGTTAAAATAAGCAGTCTCTAAAGTACGAAAAGCGCCTGAGATTCCATTCAATGCTGCTAAACAGTATTTTATTCAATGCCGTTTAATGTAGCGCATTGTCCAATCAATGAACAGCACCTTTGATTGACTACTGGGTTTGTATGAAATACGTGTCAGGCAAGGGTTATATTGCCGCAATTTAACCGTATTTTTAACGCAGCTCGGACAATTAATTCATACATTAAACAGCAAAATTTAGATTTGGGCACAAAAGCTAAAACTGCTACACTAAATATCAATAAGAAGCCCCTTTTTTAATAACAAAACCATAAGACAATCACTCTCATGCAAAATACCGCGCAACCACTCAATGATATGCTGGTCAGCAAATCACTCTCAGCTGCTGATTACGTCCCTACCCTTGATGCTATGCTATCGCGTACGTTAGCACGTATCGCGCTCAAAAAAGAGCAAGGTCTACGCACGCCTGACGAGCTTTGGATTGTCGATCACAATGATGTCTATACGCTTGGACAAGCCGGTAAAGAAGAGCATATCCTACAACGTACCAATACCCCGATTATCAAGACCGACCGCGGCGGTCAGGTGACATGGCACGGGCATGGACAGTTGGTTATCTATTGGTTGTTTGATTTGGAAAGTCTGGGCTGGAGTGTGCGTAACATGGTATCGCACGCCGAGCAAGCGATTGAAGATGTGGTCAATGACTGCCTAAAAAGCCACGCGTCTAATAGCAGTCTTATCAGCGCCCATGCCCGCCGCGATGCGCCCGGGGTTTATTTATATAGCCATCTGAATACTGCCAGCAATGACAAGGCTCAACCAGTCACTGAGCTTCCGATTGATGACGCCATTATGCTGGGTAAAATCGCTTCACTTGGCTTTAAAATCAAGCATGGTTTTAGTTATCATGGGGTCGCGATTAATTTAGATTGTGATTTATCGGCCTTTAATGCCATTAACCCTTGCGGCTATGCGGGCATGCAAATGTTACGACTGGCTGACTTTGCCGCCATGGATAAGCAAGCGCAGGATAAACAACTGGCAGCGCAGGCAGCAGAGCAATCTATGCCAGCAATGACCAACTGTTTAAGCTATGAACAAGTGACGCAAAAACTTATCTCTAATATTGCCAAGCGTCATGCTGGACATATCCAATTACGTGCCCTCGCTCCTAAATAGTTTTTAATTACTGTTTTTGCATAATCCTTTTTTGCATAATATCGTGCACGCTTAGACTTAAGCATTGTGAGAAAATTTGAGTCAAACTTGTTATAATCGCAGGCGCACAAATTGGGCGCAGCAAAAACCTTAGCGCGCCAACATCTAACCCTTTATCATTGAAGCATTCATAACAAAAGCACCTTGGAGCAATTTATGGCAGATTTTAATAAAATTTTGGACGCAGGCGACGTCGATGGTGGCATCATTAATGTGGTCGTAGAAATCCCAACTGGTAGCAGCCATAAAATTGAGTGGAACCGCGAATTGGCGGTATTTGAGCTTGACCGTGTTGACCCACAGATTTTCGCCAAACCTTGTAACTACGGTTTTATCCCGCAAACCCTTGATGAAGATGGCGATGAGTTAGATGCGCTTATCATCACAGAACAGCCTTTGCCTACTGGCATTTTCTTAAAAGCGAAAGTTATCGGCGTGATGAAATTCGTTGATGATGGCGAAGTCGATGACAAAATCGTCGTCGTACCTGCTGACGACCGTGATACAGGCAATGCTTACAACAGCCTAGAAGACTTACCAAAGCAGCTGATCAACCAATTACAATTCCATTTTAGCCACTATAAAGACCTTAAAAAAGCCGGTACAACGGTGGTCGAATCTTGGGGTGACGTTGCAGAAGCTAAAGAAGTCATCAAAGAGTCTATCCAACGCTGGAAAGACCTATAAATTGTCCTAGATAATTTATAAGAAGCGTTTATTGCCATTTTTTTATTAAAATAGGATAAGCGCCATGAAAATACCGCAGACATGATAATGGTTGCGGTATTTTTTTGCTTGAATTTTGCGCCGATAAAATGGTTATAATACCCTCACCTACCTAGTATCACACCCAAATAAGGACTGTCATGTTTGACTCTGATTCAGGCTCAACGCCCGCCAATAAAAAACTGCCAAAAGCCGTTATGATGATGGTCGAAAAAGGCAATTTGGTGCAGGCAATTAAAACCTTGGCCGCTGATGAAAATATCAGTATGGATGCCGCCAAATCTCGCATAGATGCTTATGAGCTTGCGCTAAAGAACCAGCAGCAGCAAACCCTCACGACTATCGCCAACAAACAAGGTATCCCAAGCCAAGCCTTTAGCTTTGATAGAGAACAAGTTGAAGAAGAGACAGAGCGTCTGACAAAGACTCGCGTTAAAACCACGCCAACGGAGCAAGGCTTCCAAAGTCTACAAGATGGTGTCGACAGTCAGCTCAATGATTTGGGCTATAAAAAGCCGTTAATTCCTTATTGGGCAAAGCGGCTATTGGTCATTGCTGCGGTGATGGCAGGGTTATTTTGGATAATGTGGCGTGTGTTTGGCTAGTCTGTTATAAGTGGTCTATTAATAGGTTTGAAGAGTGAAAGGACTGGTTTCGTTGGGAATATCTTCCTGCACGGCTAAATGTATATTGCCGTATGGAGGATTGGGAATGGCTTGCCCATAGCTAAAGGCTCAAGTCTTAATTAGGGAGCTGTATCAATCCTACACCCTTATAAGCATGAGTATTAACAGGCCTTTTCTTAAACTGAGAAACGTTTTTTAAGACAGCCAGTCATTTCGAACTCCCACGCCTTGAGCAGATTAAACTTTGTGCCAATCTTCAATGGCTTTGTAACCTGCTTCCAATCCCACATCGTAGCTATAACGGATCTTAGCTTTGTTTTTGGACAATCGACTTGCCATATTTTTTAAGTCAGGTGGGCAAACCTCTACGATTTTTTGTGAGGATGCAGAATGTAAAAATTGTACAGCCGCATTATAACGTTCTGTTCGTGCCAACAAGCTTTGGGCAAAACCCTGGCGTTGCTTAGAAAAATACTTGGCCAATAACTGATCACCTTTGTGACTTGCTTTATAGTAATCTTTAGGACGAGTACGGATAACCATCAGCTTAGCAACCCCCTCTTGTTGAGCAGCCCAATGTACAGGTAAAGCATCGGCCACGCCCCCATCAAAATATGGCTCGCCAGATATTTCTACTGCTTGTCGGGTGAGCACGGGAATAGAACTTGATGCTCTTAGACCATCCAAAATATTGTCCTCACAAGCTTTTATATAGGTCGCTTCACCTGAAACAGCGTGTGTTAGCACCATGTAAAATTCAGCATTATTAGTCAATAATTGTGCCTGATTCAGTGGATATTCTTGTTCCACCACGTTCCACATCCATTTCAAATCCAGTAAATCACCGCCTTTAAAAAAACGGCCATAATGAATAAACTCAGATCGCAGTGAATGATCTAGATAAATATGCAGGGTGCGACCTTGTTGTTCAGCTAAATAGTTAGCAACATTGGTAGAGCCTGAGGACACGCCCACACAAAGATCAAAAGGGTTGAAATGTTGTTGTAAAAATGCGTCTAAAACGCCACTGGTAAATGCGCCGCGCATTCCACCACCCTCTACTACTAGTGCTTGCCGTTGGTGTTTAAGCATTGAAAACCTCGAGTTAATCATTATAAATACCCTATTGAGTACGCTAAGCCAACCTATCAAAAAATATTACAAGCAGCGTTAGCGTCAATAAAAACCCCTGCTTTACTCATTGATATAAGCATTCATACTTTTTAGAGCGTTAAAAAAGGACACCGCAGTATCCTTTTTCCATTTTAGGTCAAGGTGAAATAAACCTACTCTAATGATGCTCACCCGGTAAAATTCTAGCAAAGGCACGCTGAGCAAGGTTTGGTTTTTTATTGCTAGTCAATCCAGCACGGGTGCTTGGGAAAATACGGTAACCCATCGATTGAATACCAACGTTAATGGCTGGTGCTAATGAATAAGTCGCCGACGCAAATTTGCCCATGTTACTGGCAATACTGTTTGGTTTATGGACAATCGCTTTGGCGACCATCATCGCCGCTTCATCAGGCATCAGCGCAGGCATGTAGCGGTATAACTTAGTAGGCTCAATCATCGGTGTACGAACTAGGGGCATAAATATATTAGTGATTGTAATATTGTCACCTTTGACTTCGGCAGCTAGGCAACGGCTAAAAGCATCAAGTGCTGATTTTGATGCAACATAAGCGGCAAATCGCGGACTGTTCGCCAAGACGCCAATCGATGAGATGTTAACGATTTGTCCAGTTTGGCGTTCAATCATGGTCGGCAAAAATCCAAGCACTATTTTAACGGCGCCAAAGTAATTGATATCCATGGTACGCTCAAAATCATGGAAACGATCTATAGACTCGTGCACCGAGCGACGAATTGAGCGACCCGCGTTATTGACCAAGACGTCTACATGACCGAAATCTGCCAAAATTTGTGCGCTAACTGATTCGATAGCATCCATATTGGTCAAGTCACAAGGATAGTAAGTAGCCTTACCACCAAACTCCTCGATACTGTCTTTAACAGCCTTTAATTTGTCTTCGGTACGCGCCAACAAGATAACATGCGCGCCGCATTCACTGAGCAGATAGGCTGTACGCTCGCCGATACCGCTGGATGCTCCTGTGATAATCACGTTTTTGTCTTTAACCGCTTTTCTGATTGCTTTTTTTGAAGGGTTAGCCATAAAAAATCCTTTTAAAATTAGACTTTCGTTAATATTTGTCTAAATCATAGCAAAGAAATATAGAATAAAGGGAATAAATCAGCAATAAAAACACTTTAACTCGTCGGATACTTTTATTTACTGAATTGTTGAACAATTTATGCTCGGCAGTTGACTTTCACTACCTATTGATGAGTATGTAAAAAGTCTTCGACCACGCGAAACTGTCCAGCGGTGCTCTCCTCGCCATACATAGCTTGGCGAAAGGCGTTGGAATTGGGAATGCCGGTGGTATACCACGCAATATGCTTGCGAGCAATACGGCAACCTGAGTATTCGCCATAAAACCCATATAGCTCCTGTAAATGCGCTAGGACAATCTCTTTTATCTCGCTGACACTTGGCGCGTCAAGGCGTGCGCCAGTCCGCAAGAAATGTTCGATATCGCGAAATATCCACGGCTGCCCTTGCGCGGCGCGTCCAATCATTACCGCATCACATCCTGTCAGCTCATAGACACGCTGCGCTTTTTGGGCACTATCAATATCGCCATTAGCAATCACAGGAATATTAATGCTTTCTTTGACTTCGCGAATCAGCTCATAACGCGCTTCCCCAGTATACATATCCTCACGCGTTCGACCATGAATGGCAATCGCAGCAATACCCGCTTGCTCTGCTCGCTTGGCCACGCGCAAAATATTTTCGCGGCCATTTTCAAACCCCAAACGCGTTTTTAAAGTCACAGGCGCATCAACGGCTCCTACCGCCGCATCCAGTAAGCGCGCGACCAAATCTTCGTCTTGTAAGAGCGCAGATCCTGCCAACTTACGGCACACTTTTTTGGCAGGACAGCCCATGTTGATATCAATAATCTGCGCGCCATTATCAATCTGATAGCGCGCCGCTTCTGCCAGTTTATCCGGTTCTGCGCCGGCAATTTGTGCCGAAATCGGTGCAATCTCATTATCAAAATTGGCACGATAGAGCGATTTTTTGCGCGCATAAAGCGCGGTATCAGCGATAATCATTTCACTCACCGCGTGACCCGCGCCAAAGGATTTGCACAGTCTACGAAACGGATTGTCGGTCACGCCAGCCATCGGGGCGACCATCAGACGGTTTTCAATCGTCAAGCCACCAATGACCAATGGTTGTAATAAGGGATGATCATTATTAGCTTCTGCTGATGCTTGATCGGACTCTATATTATTTATAAGCATAAAAAACGGCTTGATTCGTAGTGAAAACAAGCCGTTATTCTAAGGGTTCTTAACTTTATTGCAAGTGATAGAGGCAATCATTTGCTTAGCGCACGTCAAGGAAAAAATGCCTATTTATCAAAAACACTGCCCTGCTCTAAGGTAATATCATTATCATGTACTTGCATACGCCACGGCAAAATGTCAGGAGATATATTAATAAAGTGCAAATATTTTTCAAACTGATCAATAATATCGTTAATCACTGAATCTGATTGATAGCCATATAAGTCATAGGTTTGCCCGCCGCGGCGTAGATAAACTTCCGCCCGATAATGATGCTCTTGCGGCAGTTTACTCGCCATCTCTTCCGTATAATAATCTGGCACTTCATGCTCTGATAAACGCACTTCGTACCAAAACTCGACGTTATCGCCGCCCCTGAGCTCAAATACCACGCGGTCATTGACTTCATCAAAATTCACCTCAGGCAACCAACCCGTTTCGGCAAACTTTTCGGCAACCTCATGCATCGACGATAAAACCGTTCCTTTAATATAACCCAAAACTTTATCGCGCGTTGGTTGCTGGGTCATATAGTCAATGCGGTCACGCCAAGCATCTAGTTTCAACAGATGTGGCGGCAGGTGATTGTCACTGGCCAGGCTTTGATTGCGATGACCTTCGATACGCAGCGCTCGCCACATACCAAACATCGCAATCAAAATAATAATCGTAAAGGGCAAGGCGCTAACAATTGCCGCTGTTTGCAGCGCTTGCAGGCCACCTGCTAAGAGCAGCGCAGAGGCAACAACGCCAAGTATCAATACCCAAAACGTACGCTGCCATGCCGGCGTATCACTGCGCCCGCCCGCTGCGAGCGAGTCAATCACCAATGAACCTGAATCGGATGAGGTGATAAAAAAGGTAATGATAAGTACCACAGCCAGTACAGATACCACTTGGGTAAACGGTAGGTTCTCAAGCAGTTTAAATAAAGCAATCGCTTGGTTATTTTGCACTTCAGTAATCAGCGATTCATAGCCTTGAATCATAATCATATTTAGTGCTGTATCACCAAACACCGCAAACCAAAAGAAAGTAAAGATGGTAGGTACTAGCATCACGCCAACGATAAACTCGCGAATGGTACGACCACGACTAATCTTGGCAATAAAAATACCGACGAAAGGCGACCAAGAAATCGTCCACGCAAAAATAAATAGCGTCCAACTGGTAATCCAATCGCCTTGCTGATACGCCTGCAGACTAAAGGTACGCTCGACAATATTACCTAGATAACTACCCGTGTTTTCCATAAAGGCGTTGAGAATAAATATCGTCGGCCCTACCGCAAATACAAACAGCATCAGCGCCGTTGCCAGTATCATATTTAAGATAGATAAACGTTTGACTCCTTTGTCCATACCTGCAAGCACTGATATCAAGGCCAGTCCCGTAATCAAAACAATGGCGATTACTTGCACGGTTGTATTGACTGGAATACTTGGTAATAGGTAATGGAGTCCCGTATTTATCTGCGACACTGAAATGCCAAGACTGGTGGCCAAACCAAATAAAGTACCCAAAATGGCGAACACATCAACCGCATGACCAATAGGTCCATGAATTTTTTCACCGATGATGGGATACAGCGTCGAGCGCATCGATAGCGGCAAACCGTGCCGAAAAGCAAAATACGCCAAGGTTAAAGCGACCACGCCATTAATTGCCCAAATATGAAAACCCCAATGAAAATAAGCAATTTGCATGGCTTCTTTTGCCGCAGCTACAGTTTGTGGCTCTGATAGCGGCGGCGAGGCAAAATGCGTCACTGGCTCCGCTACCCCATAAAATAGCAAAGCAATCCCGTACCCTGCCGAAAACAACATCGCAAACCATTCAATAAAATTGTACTGTGCCTCACCATGGTCAGGCCCTAGTTTGATACTGCCATAAGGCGAAAATGCGAGCACCACCACAAACATCAAAAACAGCGCGGTTGCTAGCATATAAAACCAGCCGAATGTCTCGGTGGTAAACTCTAGTACTTGGACAAACAAATCACTCGCCAGCTGTGGGTTGACCGATGTCCCCACTACCAGCAATAACATGACAATGGCCGTCGGTATAAATACTGGCATCAAAATAGTAGAGCGAGGTTTACTCATAAAAAATTCTCAAAAAATCTTAAATTTGGGTATGCGTCTAATATTGTTATATAACGCCCAGTTATTCAAATAAATTTTAAATCACCGAGCCAATAGTTACATTACCTAATAATGATAAAAAATATTGCTTTATTCATTAACATTGCTTTTTTATTAATATTGAAAAACATCGCTATTTAACGAAAAAAGACAGCTGCTTAGCTGCCTTTTTTATCACACGAATACACATTTACTTATCAAACACACTGCCTTGCTCCAGCGTGATGTCATCATCATGTTGCTGCATACGCCATGGCAAGATATTTGGCGAAACATTGACAAAGTGTAGATACTTTTCAAATTGATCGATAATATCATTAATCACCGATTCAGACTGATAGCCATATAAATCATAGGTCTGACCACCGCGGCGCAGATAGACTTCGGCACGGTGATGATGCTCTTGTGGTAATTCATTGGCCATGTCTTCGGTATAATAATCAGGCACCTCGTGCTCTGACAAGCGCACTTCGTACCAGAATTCCACATTATCCCCGCGTCTTAGTTCTAGTACGGCGCGATTATTAATCTCATCATAGTTAACCTCAGGTAACCAGCCGGTTTCGGCAAATTTCTCTGCCACCTCTTGCATCGACGATAGCACTGTACCTTTAATATAACCCAGCACCTTATCGCGCGTTGGCTGATTGGTCATATAATCAATACGGTCACGCCAAGCGTCTAGTTTTAACAGATGCGGCGGTAAATGATTGTCGTTGACCAAACTCTCGTTACGATGGCCTTCGATACGCAGCGCTCGCCACATACCAAAGGTCGAAATCAAAATAATCACCGCAAACGGCAAGGCACTGACGATAGCGGCAGTTTGTAATGCACTCAAACCACCTGCGATAAGTAGCACCGCCGCGACAGCACCCTCAGTGACAACCCAAAACGTACGCTGCCACCAAGGCGTATCGCTACGTCCACCCGCCGCGAGCGAGTCAATCACCAATGAGCCTGAATCTGACGAAGTCACAAAAAAGGTAATGATCAATAGCACGGTCAATGACGAGACAATCTGAGTAAATGGTAGTTGCTCTAAAAGCTTAAATAACGCAATGGCTTGGTTGTTTTGTACCTCGCTAATCAGTGCCTCATAACCATCGACCATAATCATGTGTAGCGCAGTATCACCGAATACCGAGAACCAGAAAAAGGTAAACAACGTTGGCACCAGCATTACACCAAGAACAAACTCACGAATGGTACGTCCACGACTAATCTTGGCGATAAATAGCCCAACAAAAGGCGCCCAAGCAATGGTCCATGCAAAAATAAATAGCGTCCAGCTACCGATCCAATCGCTCGATTGATAGGCTTGTAAACTAAAGGTACGCTCGACGATATTACCCAAATAACTGCCTGTGTTTTCCATAAAGGCATTTAGAATAAATACTGAAGGTCCGACAACAAATACAAATAGCATCAAGGCAGTGGCGAGCACCATGTTTAAGATAGATAAGCGCTTTACCCCTTTGTCCATACCTGCTAGTACAGAAACGAGTGCCGCCGCCGTCACCAAGGCAATAATAATCACTTGTACCGTGGTACTGACTGGCACCGTATTTGGCAACAGATAATTTAAACCTGCATTAATTTGCGCGACTGACAATCCCAAACTGGTGGCGATACCAAACATAGTACCGACAATCGCAAACACATCGACGGTATGCCCAATGGGGCCATGGATTTTGTCACCGATTAGTGGATAGAGCGTTGAGCGCACGGACAATGGCAGACCATGCCGAAACGAGAAGTACGCCAGTGACAAGCCAACCACACCATAAATCGCCCAAATATGAAAACCCCAGTGAAAATAAGCAATTTGCATCGCCTCTTTTGCCGCCGCAATAGTTTGCGGTGTGGACAGGGGTGGACTGGCGAAATGTAATACTGGCTCTGCAACGCCATAAAACAGTAAGGCAATGCCATACCCCGCTGAGAATAGCATGGCAAACCATTCAAGGAAGTTATATTCAGCATCCGCGTGGTCAGGGCCCAACTTAATACTGCCATACGGCGAGAAGGCTAAGGCAATAATAAACATCAAAAATATGGCAACTGCCAACATATAAAACCAGCCGAACGTATCGGTGGTAAATGCCAATACCTTACTAAACAACTCACCAGCTGCCTCAGGATTAATGGCTGTACCAATCACCAATAACAACATAATGGTGGCGGCGGGCACAAAGACGGGTAACAAAATAGTGGAGCGAGGTAATTTACTCATAAAAAATGATGTCCTCAAAAAATAACAATCAATAAAAAAGCTAAATACAACAAGAAAAGGTAGCACTGCCCACTTTATGAATTTGTACGAATAAAGGCAGTATCTCGTTCGGCTCTTATCAAACCGCTTATTAAGCAAATATAATTTTTATCACACTCTCTGCAAAAACCCTAGGCAAGTGCCTGACTCGTAACACTATTTTAACGTTTGTTACATGACTATTACTCAGCAATAAAAAAGGCAACTTGTTAGCTGCCTTTTTTTTGATGATTGCATTATGAATGCTCAATTTAAGACATTAAGGATTAATAGCGCCTGCTAACTGTTTCGCCATCTCAGCAAGCTCACTTTGATCTGCTTGCGTGACCGCATGACGACCTAGCTCATGAATGCTCGATGGAATCAGATGCACATGGTAATGAAAAACAGTTTGTCCGGCTTGTGCGCCATTTAACTGCATTTGAATAATACCCTCACGCTCGAATACTTGACGCTGCGCTTGCATGACTTTTTTGGACGTCATTAACACAGCGGCGGCGTATTCTGGCTCAAGATCGGCCAAATCAACGGCTTTTTGCTTAGGAATCACCAATACATGACCCTTTGCTTGCGGCATGATATCCATAAAGGCAAGGGTTTTGTCATCCTCGAACACTTTATGATAAGGAATATCACCGTTTAACATTTTGGCAAAGATATTATTATCATCGTATTTGGTTTGATTATCTTGACTCATTTTTATTCCTTAATTGGTGGTCATTAATTATTTATCATTACGTGGTTATCAGTACTAAAGGGTAAATAGCTCAGCAAATATAGTGGACGAAATTTGGATTGAGTACAAGTGGCTGATACATTCACTAGCCACTTTCAATTTTACTGAGTTTTGCTACCAACAATTCTATAAGTGATACGATTAATTTATTGGCGAGCCGTGCGCTTTAAATGTTATATTAATCCTCTATTTTAATCACCTCAGGTTTATGGATTTGACTGCCTTGCCAACCCAATTACCCCAATCATCAAACACTACTGACGCTCATAGCGACCACGCTTATGACACTATGAGAAATCATACTGCGGTTAATGAAACGCTTGAAGATAGCGCACCGTCAACCTTGTCAAGCATTGAGCCAAACGCCATTATTTTAGCTGAAGCATTGACTGATAAAACGATCAGTTGGCGCATCCATAATTGTAAAATCAGCAAAAAAATCATGACGCAGGATATGCCACTGCCCTTTTTGTATCATTACGACAGTTTAGATGACAGCATTAAACAGACTTATTCATTAACACCTGCCCTACTTGCCCAGTTTAATACCCCCATGACAGCTGACGAGGCAGCGAAACTTATCGGTATTGATAAGGCGCTGATCACCAGCCCTTGGCATGTCAAAGTGATTGGCTCATTGGTGGTGTTTAGCGAAGCGCTGCAATTGGCCGTACGCCTGCATTGGACCAATACTGGTAAAGACACCCAGCAAATTTATACCAAAGATGAAGCCGATGCGCTTACTGCTGCTTTTAAAGAGTGGCAGTTTTTTGGTCGTATTGATGTGCTTTATAAGAATACTAAGCAAACACTTATCAGTATTGATGAGCAAGCCGAAAACGATAAACAGCTACTGACTATTGCTGCCAGTCCTGACTATCAATTCTTGCCAGCGCCTCACGCCTTAGTCGTCATCGCCAAACTTGAAACCGATAAAGCCGATTTGCCTTGGTTTGAGAGCGCTATTTTAGAGCGCCTCGTTTAAATATTGACCCTCAAGTCTTTATGATTATTGGTTAATGATTTTCAGTTATCCATATCTAATGGTATGGTAACGCCTTAGTATTATTCACTAGTACTCTCATAGCATAAAAAGCAAACTATCCGTATGACAGCGGATGCTGCAGACGTTTATAAATCTCGCTTATTTGTAAGGAATATCACATGGATTATCGCTCAAAAACTTCTACTGGTGGTCGTAATATGGCAGGTGCTCGTGCCCTATGGCGTGCGACGGGTATGACAGATGGCGACTTTGGCAAACCGATTATCGCCATTGCCAACTCCTTTACCCAGTTTGTCCCCGGTCACGTGCATCTAAAAGACTTGGGGCAACTGGTGGCGCGTGAGATTGAAAAAGCGGGCGGCGTGGCAAAAGAGTTTAATACCATTGCGGTCGATGACGGTATTGCCATGGGTCATAGCGGGATGTTGTATTCATTACCAAGCCGTGATTTGATTGCGGACTCGGTTGAGTATATGGTCAACGCCCACTGCGCCGACGCCCTAGTCTGTATTTCTAACTGCGATAAAATCACCCCTGGTATGCTGATGGCAGCCATGCGCCTCAATATCCCTGTTGTTTTCGTCTCTGGCGGCCCGATGGAAGCTGGCAAGGTCATCGCTAGTACTGTCGCTCATAGCCATAATAATGATGGCGGTAGCGACGTCCATACCACTGACAGTAAAGGCAATGCCATTCGTAAGCTTGATTTGGTCGATGCCATGATGGACGCCGCCGACGATAATATCAGCGATGAAGATGTCTTAGCGATTGAAAGCTCGGCTTGCCCAACTTGTGGCTCATGCTCTGGAATGTTTACCGCCAACTCAATGAACTGCTTGACCGAAGCATTAGGCTTATCATTGCCGGGTAATGGCTCGCTATTGGCCACGCATTCGTTACGCCGCGAGTTGTTTTTAGAAGCGGGTCGCACGATTGTATCATTGGCCAAGCGCCGTTATGAGCAAGATGATGATTCGGTATTACCGCGCTCTATCGCTACCAAAGCCGCTTTTGAAAATGCGATGAGCTTAGATATTGCGATGGGTGGCTCGACCAATACTATCTTGCATCTACTTGCCGCCGCCAATGAAGCGGAAGTTGATTTTAAAATGCATGATATTGACCGCCTAAGCCGTAGTGTCCCTTGCCTGTCGAAAGTCGCTCCTGCTTCACAAAAATATCATATGGAAGATGTCCACCGTGCTGGTGGTGTGATGGCGTTACTTGCCGAGCTTGACCGTGCCAGTTTACTGACCACCGATATCCCAACCATTCATAGCGCAAGCATGAGAGATGCTATCGATAAATGGGATATCATGAATCCTGATAATACTGAGGCACGTGCGCGCTATATTGCCGCTCCTGGTGGCGTCCGTACCACGCAGGCCTTCTCGCAATCAAAAGAGTGGCCAAACCTTGACGTCAATCGTGAGTCGGGCTGTATTCGTAGTGCTCAGCATGCCTATTCAACCGATGGCGGCTTAGCAGTACTGTACGGCAATATTGCTGAGCGCGGCTGCGTGGTTAAAACCGCAGGCGTCGATGAAAGCATCTTAGTCTTTACCGGACGCGCACGTATCTTTGAATCACAAGACGCTGCCGTAGCCGCCGTGCTTGATGACCAAATTGTCGCCGGCGATGTGGTCATCATTCGCTATGAAGGCCCAAAAGGTGGGCCTGGTATGCAAGAAATGCTTTATCCAACCACTTATCTTAAGTCTAAAGGTTTGGGCAAAGAGTGTGCGCTGCTCACAGATGGTCGTTTCTCTGGCGGCACCTCAGGCTTATCCATTGGTCACGCCAGCCCAGAAGCAGCTGAAGGTGGCGCGATTGGTTTAGTACAAGAAGGCGATACCATTCATATTGATATCCCGAACCGTACCATCAATATGCAAGTCAGCGATACCGAGCTTGCTGCGCGCCGCGAAGAGATGGAAGCGCGTGGACGTAACGCATGGAAGCCTGTGAGCCGTGAGCGTCACGTCTCGCCTGCGCTGCGTGCTTATGCAGCTATGACTACCAGTGCTGATACGGGTGCCGTCCGTGATGTGAGCCAAGTTGAGCGTTAAATAAATCTGTAAACGCAATGATTTATCACTAACCTTATAGAATTACCCAAAGCCTGCGCCATGCAGGCTTTTTTTCACCAAAAAACAACGCTACCGCCGTTCTGTTAACGTTTTTTTGCGGTAATAAAAAGCATTTGCGCTCATTATTAATAGCGATTAAACCTCTTGTAACTTTATCTTTTTAAAACCAAAAAATAGCGTGCACCAAACTTATGATTGAAAACTATAATTTATTCTTATTGGTCTGCGGTATTGCCTTTTTATTCGGGGCACTGTTTCCTATTCTTTTTAAACGTACGCCCATCTCGCTGCCCATGCTGCAAGTAAGCTTTGGTCTATTCATGGGCTATTGGTGGACCAGTTTATCTTTTTTAAATCCGATAGATAACGGTTTAATTATCGAAAAACTGACCGAAATCGTGGTATTGGTTTCGCTGGTTGGTGCAGGTATCAAGATAGATACTGAGCTGTCGTGGCACTTATGGCGCCCGACTGTGCGCTTACTACTTATCACCATGCCGATTGGTATTTTTGCCATGGCGCTCTTAGGCTATTATGCTTTTGGTTTGACATTAGGCGCGGCCATCTTGCTCGGTGCGGTACTGGCTCCGACCGATCCTGTGCTAGCCTCTAGTATCCAAGTCGGACCGCCCAATACTGGCGGCGAGGATACACCGCGCTTTACCTTGACCTCAGAAGCAGGGTTAAATGACGGCTTAGCGTTCCCGTTTGTCTATCTGGCGATTAAGGTCGCGGAAGCTTATAGCGGCGGGCAGCAGTTCACAGGTGAGATGCTGTGGCAATGGTTTACGACTGATGTGCTGTGGAAAATTGGCGCAGGTTTGGTGGTCGGGATTGTGGTTGGTAAATTACTAGCAAAATTGGTCTTTTCAAAATACAGCCACAATACCTCCATCTCTCAAGGTTATGTGGTGATAGCTCTCACCTTGCTGGCCTATGGTTTGGCAGAATATGTGCACAGCTATGGCTTCATTGCAGTATTTGTCGCCGCCTTTGCCTTTCGACGCTCGGAGCGTGAACACAGTTATCACCAAAAGCTGCACGATTTTGCTGAGCAGTCAGAAGGCTTACTGATGTCCTTAGTTCTTGTGGTTTTTGGCATGTTTTTAGGTCAAGGACTGCAAGCGGGCGTTGAGCTGACATGGCGCGTCTATATCGTCAGCTTTACCTTTTTATTATTGATTCGACCGATTGGCGGATTGATTGCTCTATCAGGATTAAAGCTGCCCTATACTGAAAAGTATGCCATTTCTGCGCTCGGTATACGCGGTATTGGCACCTTATATTATCTGTCTTACGCCCTCAATCAAGGCTTCTTTGATGAAGTAGACGCTGTTAAACTTTGGATAGTCTGCTCAATTGTCATTTTGGCCTCTATCTTTATCCATGGTTTGATTTCCCCAAGGTTGCTTAAACTCACGCCTAATAAGCCGCGCCATGGATAATTTCGGACGACTACCTCAATACTTTTGTTAGTTATAATATTGCTACTTATCCTTTAAGCACCTGTATTTCTGTTTTTCATACTGGCAACAAGAATATTGAGGTAAGTTCAAGAGTCACGTCTACTAGATTCCAGCGTCAATCAAATCTAATACCGCTTCCGTCAGCGCAAACTGGCGGACATCATTGAGCATTGTTACATCAAAATTATGGATAAAGGTAAACGACAATTGCCGCGCAGGATCACACCACGCAACCGAACCGTTATAACCCATGTGCCCAAAACCTTGCGCGCTCATATTAGAAGCTTCACTTTGACAAATGCTAAACCTGCGATGATAGCCCAAGCGCCAGTTCATTTTCGCCGGCATTACCGCGTCCATGCCAGTGGTTTGCGGGGTTGAAAGCTGCTTAAATGTTGCGTCGTCAATTAATGTCTGCCCCTGCCATGTACCGCCATTGGCTAGCATGGCATAAATAGTTGCTAATGCTTGCGCTGATGCCACGCCGTTGGCAGCGGGAATGATGGCTTGTAGCGTCCGTTTATCGTAATAATCGATAGGTTGTTTATTAGCCAACACAAGAGCCGATTTATAGTTTTTTAGATTAAGCTGGCTGTTATTAAAGTATAAACGGTTAATTTTTGCTGTATCCAAATTAGGCAGCTCATCTGCCATTGCGCTTTCATTTGCGCCTGCTTGATTGGTTAGCGCTCTTTTTTGCCAACAAGTATAGCTTGGTAGGCTTGAATAAATACGCAAAGTATTTTCAGAATCCGCTCTTAACACGGGTTTGCTGCGGCGAGGTCGCGCTTGCGACAGCTCCTGATTGCTTATTTGCTGGGCTGTGTGTTCGTCTGTTTGGAAATATTTAACCAAATGAGCCACTTCATCTACTTTATCGTCTGGCACCCCAAAATAACAGCTGTCTGCAATTCCTAGCGGCTCAGTCAAATAGTGACGCAGCGCTGTGGCTAATGACATATGGGTAACGGCTTCTATCACGCCGCCCAGTACCCAACCGTAAACCAAGGCGCTATAAGCGCTCTCATATAAGGCGCTGTCTTCAGGCGCTGTTACTGGCATAGCAGCAACCTTTTCTAGCATGAGCTGCCAATCGAGCACCATGTCATTATCGACATCGATACTTTGAATCGAAAACAAGTTGCCTTGATGCGACATGACGCTACGTAAAGTAATCTGTTCTTTTCCTTGCGCGGCAAAAGCAGGCCAATAATCCGCAATCGCTCGGTCATAATCAAGCATATGCTCGGAGACCAACACATGCACCAATGTCGCCAACACCCCTTTCCCTGTTGAAAAATTCAGCGATAGGGTATCGGGGCTCCATGACAAATCCGCGCGCGCCATTCCCACACTAGCCTGAGCAATACATTGCCCCGCTTGATAAACCACCAAGGCACCGCCAGCTGGTGCGTCATCAAGCTGCAAATATGTTAGCAATTGTTGTAATTTTTGCTGAATAACAGGATTAATAGACGTATAGACGTTTTGATTATCAGCTTTCTCATTATTATTTTTCATTATTCACTCGCTTTATTTATAAAAACATTTTTTATAGTCAAAAAATTCATTAGCTAATTAATCACGAAATTTGCTCATAAAAAAGGCAACCTATTGGTCGCCTTTTTTGTTGCATGTCGCTCATATGTAACGCCTACAGTTTGCCATACATGCTTAGTATGCCATGAGTCTAGCGTGGAACCAATAAACGATTATGAACCTCTTCTTCTAGCTTCGTCAAACCATGACTGCGCCCGCGCTCCATTGCCGTATCCATTTTGCGTCCGCGTAACCAGCCCGCACGCAATGCTACCGCTGCACCAGCGCGATTACCAGAACCACAGTGCAAGACGGTTTTTTTGCCATGGTACTGACGCAAGATGTTATCAAACGCCAATATATTTAACTGTTTTAAATCCTTGGCCCCGCTGATAGGCAGCTGCTCATAATGCATACCAGCGCGCTCTACCGCCGCGCGCTCATCAAAATTTAGCTCATCATCTGGCTGCAAGTTAAGCACCAACTCAACGCCAGCCGCCGCTAAAGTAGCGACCTTTTCGTCGTCGAGGGCGCCGCACACGATGGTGTTGTCATCAGGGCGAAAATACGGCTCAAACATATTTTCCAAATCGATACCGTTATCTTTAGCAGTAGATTCATCTATGGTAGCTGAGTTATCGGGCGCAGCTACGCTTGTTGCATTGTCATGTAAAGTCATAATGAATAATTGGTTAATAAAATATAAAGGTTAAAAATATGGCGCAATCTATTGATTTTCGCTTTGCAGTTTGATCACACCAGCAAGATGCGGCTTGTCGTTTTTAGCACTAAATAAGCCAAACTCGCAAGTGTCGGTTGGGCTCTTTAACTGCGCTATCGGCTCAGCGATCAGCTCTACTTCAGCTGGCAAAAAGATAGGCAGCTTAAATGATACATTGACCGTGCAAGCATCTGGTAGCTCATCCACCAGCGCTAGACATTTAGCTTTTGACCACATGCCGTGGGCGATGGCTTTTGGAAAACCAAATGCGCGTGCCGATAATGGATGGAGATGGATGAGGTTAAAATCCCCTGAAACAAACGCATAACGACGGCCGATATCTTCTGGTACTTCAAAGATACTGTGCACGCCTTCTTCATTCACCAAAGGCTTAACGGTCACTGGACGCGGTGTGCTTTTTTTATCTTTGCTACCTGATTTTTTTCCACGTGACAAATAAGTAGAAGTGCCTTCCCAAATTACCTCGTCATCTGACTTAACGGTGGTGACAAAATCAAACTGCTGGCCTTGCGCATGGTCGCGTAGATTATCAAACTTCACCGCCATCGCTACCGTTTCACGCTCACCGATAGGACGATACTGCGTCACGCTATTATCCACATGCACCAAACCTAGCATAGCAAAGGGAAATGGCTCTTTGACCATCATATTCATTTGTAACGTCTGTGATAAAACAGAAAAATAGGTAATCGGTATTTTGCCATTGTCGGCGAAACCACAAATCTTACGATAATCGTCAAGATTATTTTGGTCGATGTGCAAATTATCTACATAATACGTCGCTTGTGGCAACTGATCGCGGCTGACCTTTTCGTTATTACCAATAGGCAATAGACTCTTGACGATATTGGCGTAGGTGGTATGCGCTTTTGGCAACGCATCATAATGTTTGTCTGACATAATAAATCCTAAATGGGGTTGAGCTAACTGAGGCTGGAGCAAATTATCTGGCTACTTGTAAACAGTGAAGCATTCGTTTGTCGGCTTATTTGTTTACTGGTTGGTTTACTGGTTCATTTACTGGCACATGCTTTTATTCATACCTGTTTTTATCATAAAAAAGCCACCCTCGGGCAGCTTTATTACAATTTATCAGCAATTTTTCGTAAGCATATGTGAGGTCCATTTAAAAACCTCATACACCCTACTTACTTAACATAGGCTTGCTCACTATGATTTAGTCATTTATCGAGCAATATTTTATCTATATTCTCTCAATTATGCACCCAACAAGCTTTGACCACAAACACGTACAATATTGCCATTTAGACCACCAGAAGCTGGTGACGCAAGCCATGCAATGGTTTCAGCAACGTCGATTGGTAAACCGCCTTGGCTCATTGAGTTCATACGGCGACCGGCTTCACGAATGGCGAACGGAATCGCTTCTGTCATTTGCGTTTCGATAAATCCTGGCGCTACAGCGTTGATAGTCATGCCTTTAGAACCGTCTTCTAATTGCTTAGCAGTCGCGTTTACCAAACCGATAACGCCCGCTTTAGAAGTAGCATAGTTACTTTGACCTAGATTACCAGCGATACCTGAGATAGATGAAACGCAGACGATACGTGCATGGTCTTTTAGTACATCATTATCTAGCAAGTAGCGGTTTAGCTTGGCAATACTGCCCAAGTTGATGTTGATAACCATGTCCCACTTTTTCTCATCCATTTTTGCCAGTGTCTTGTCACGGGTCACGCCAGCATTATGAATAACGGCATCTAAACCGCCACGCTTTTGCGCCGCTTCTGCGATTTCTTTGCCCGCATCTTCACTGGTGATATCGACGGTTAATACTGAACCACTGATTTCGCTGGCGACTTTTTGTAAGTCCGCTTGCTGCTGCGGTACATCAAGACAGATAACATGAGCGCCTTCGCGTGCCAACACACGAGCGATGGCTTCACCGATACCGCGACTTGCGCCAGTGACGAGCATGGTTTTACCGCCTAAAGGCTGCGTCCAATCGACATCAACGTTGGCGCCATTAGTAACACGTACCACTTGTCCTGACACATAAGCTGAGCGCGCTGAGGCAAAGAAGCGTAACGTTGAGTCTAGGTTCTTTTCAGCGCCTTCTGCCACGTAGATAAGCTGGGCGGTGATACCGCGCTTAAACTCTTTACCAACAGATTTCACAAAACCTTCAAGCGAGCGCTGTGCCAATGCCGCTTCAATATCTTTTAGATCTTCTGGTGGACGACCGATAACGATAACACGACCTGATTTTTCGACGCGGCGCGCTACTGCATGAAAGAACTCATACACTTGTTTGAGCTCATCAGCATTACTGATATTGCTGGCATCAAACAATAAAACTTTAAATTTGTCATCGCCGCCGGTATTGGCTTTGGCTTTCACGCCTGCATCAGCCAGCGCGTCTTTTACCGCATCACGGCTGTTTACAAATACATCAGCGTGCAGGTCTGACAAAATACGAGCAACTGATTCGCTGATGGCAGTATTGTCGCCATCAGCACGGCCAACCAATACACTACCGCGTACTGACGGCTGACCACTATCAAAACGGTCTAGCTCTACTGGCATCGGCAAGCCTAGATTTTTTGCCACTTTTCGGCCAATAGAAGACTGCACAAAATTACCATAACGGTCTGACATAATATAATCCTATAATTAATGAGAAGAAAAAAATTATTAATATGAGTAAACAGGTTAAAAACTGCTCTAACTATACACTTCCATGCAAAACAAGTCCAAAAGCCGCGCCTGTCTATCATAATCTGTAGACAAGCCAGTATACAAGATAGCAACTTTTTCTCGCCTTAAAAACACCCCACTTATGTTAAAATCTAACGTATAAGTTATGGCAAATGCATTTATAGATAACAATATATTATCAAAAGCGCCGTTATGCAATGTTATTAATCAATACTAACCAGTATAATCAGTAGCGTTTGATAGTTAGCATTGAAGGCATGAGCTTAAAATTAGCGTCACATCGTTTGCTAAAGAGATACAGTAAGCGCGTAAAAAGCGCCTTATGCTAACCTTCTCTGCCGTGTACTATGTTTTTCTCTTTTATTTTTATTTTGTTTTTCCCTTTTATCTTCTACCCATATTTTTTAAGGATAATATTATGAGTACTAAAAACAATCACCCTGATAGCCCTGTTGTTGAAACGACCGTCGTAAAAGCTGGTGATAGCCAAAATACCGAAACAGCGACTGACGCAGCAACTAAAAAAGCAACAACTGAAGACGCCAAGCAGCCAAATGTTTTTGACACAATGGCAAATTCAAAAGCGGCTGAGCCAAAAAAAGCGGACGATAAAAAGTCTGATACAAAAGCAGCGGATACGAAAACAGACAGCTCTAATAAAGATAATTCTAAGAAAGACGAGTCTAAAAAAGATGATTCAAAAAAGGAGAGCACCGCTGAAAAAAGCTCAAAAGACAGCAGAAGCACTACCGCTACTAAAGATGATAGTGCGGCTAAAGATGCCAATAAAAAGACTGACACAGCTAGTACAAAAACAACTGCTACGACCGCTAAAGAATCGAGCAAAACTGGCCTGAGCTCGGGTCAACATCGCGTCGCTATCCTAGGTGGCAACCGTATCCCGTTTGCGCGCTCAAACGGTGCTTATTCTGATGACAGCAATACTGACATGCTAACTGCAGCATTAGATGGTTTGGTTGAACGTTTTAACTTACAGGACGAAAAAGTCGGTGAAGTCGTTGCTGGTGCGGTGATGAAATTGAGCCGTGATATCAACTTGACGCGTGAAGCAACGCTAAGTACTGCCTTGAACCCACATACACCAACGTACGATATCTCACAAGCTTGCGGTACTGGCTTACAAGCAACCTTTGCTTCTGCTAATAAAATCGCCCTTGGTATCATTGATTCGGCGATTACTGGCGGTGTGGATACCACCTCTGACGCCCCTATCGCGGTTGGCGATGGCTTACGTAAAGTGCTAATCAAATTGGGCGCGGCTAAAGACAACAAACAACGTCTAAAAGCGCTAATGGGTTTAAATCCTAAAGATTTGATCGACTCACCACAAAATGGCGAGCCGCGTACGGGTTTATCCATGGGTGACCATCAAGCGATTACCACCCTTGAGTGGAACATCAGCCGTGAAGATCAGGATGAGCTTGCCTTTAACAGCCATAAGAATCTAGCACGCGCGTATGACGAAGGTTTCTTTGACGACCTCATCACGCCATACAAAGGTTTGACGCGCGATAACAACTTGCGCCCAGATACGACGTTAGACAAGCTTGCTAAACTCAAACCCGTGTTTGGTAAAAAGAACGCCAACCCAACCATGACAGCCGCTAACTCGACGCCGCTAACCGATGGCGCCTCTTGTGTGCTATTGGCCAATGACGAATGGGCCAAAGAGCGTGGTCTTAAACCACTAGCATACATCGTTCATCAAGAAACGGCTGCCGTTGACTTTATCGGTAAATCTGGCGATAAAGAAGGTTTACTCATGGCGCCAGCTTATGCGGTACCGCGTATGCTTGAGCGCGCTGGTTTAACGCTGCAAGATTTTGACTTCTATGAAATTCATGAAGCGTTTGCCTCACAAGTGTTATCAACGCTAGCAGCTTGGGAAGATGAGAAGTTCTGTCAAGAGCGTTTGGGTCTTGATGCGCCACTAGGCTCTATCGATCGTAGCAAGCTAAACGTCAATGGCTCATCACTTGCCGCAGGTCATCCATTTGCTGCAACCGGTGGTCGTATCCTAGCCACTGCTGCCAAATTGTTAGACCAAAAAGGTTCAGGTCGCGCGCTTATCTCAATCTGCGCCGCTGGCGGTCAAGGCGTTACTTGCATCTTAGAGAAATAAAATTCTCACTGATGTAATTAGCAATAAGCCATTAGTTAAATAAATAGCGTTAAGCTTTTAATACGCCCTTTAATCCAACGATTAAAGGGTGTTTTTTTTGGGGCTGAAAAAATATTAAAAAGACTGCAACAAGTAAACACGGCATACTCATAGCGTTATTGTAAATGTGCTAGAGTAATAAACCACATATAGAACTATCATAATGAATAATAACCATAAAAATATTGCTTAGGAGCTTATTATGAGCAAAGGACCCTCATCGATTGACCGACAAACCTTAAATACCTCAAAGCGGCAAGCGCGGTCAGCACTCGAACAAGACAGTTTTATTACCCGTATGGATAAAGAAGTGTTTGGCGATGAGCTGCGACGCAAAATGCATCAAGATTTGATCGACAGTTATGACGAAGAGCTGGAGAATGAGATAGACGATTACGTGCGCGACTTTCGTTTTGATGGCCGCGCGATGAGCGAGCAAGAAAAGCTCGATCGGCGTACTTATTTTGAAGAATTACTGCGACTACAGCGAGAGCTTATCAAACTGCAAGATTGGGTGGTCGAATACGGCGAGCGCATTGTGGTGATATTTGAAGGGCGCGATTCTGCGGGTAAAGGTGGCGCTATCAAGCGTATCACTCAGCGTCTAAACCCCCGTGTTTGCCGCGTTGCTGCGCTACCCGCACCAACCGAACGCGAACAGTCGCAGTGGTATTTCCAGCGTTATGTAGCGCACTTGCCCGCCGCTGGCGAGATTGTCTTGTTTGATCGCAGCTGGTATAACCGTGTGGGCGTTGAACGCGTCATGGGATTTTGTACTGATGCCCAGTACGAAGAGTTCTTTCAATCGGTGCCTGAATTTGAGCGTATGCTGGTGCGCTCAGGTATTCGCTTGGTTAAATACTGGTTTTCGATTACCGATGACGAGCAGCATTCGCGTTTTATGAGCCGGATTCATGACCCACTTAAGCAGTGGAAGCTGTCAGCGATGGACTTACAATCACGTCGGCGCTGGGAGGATTATACCAAAGCCAAAGAGACCATGTTTGAGCGCACCCATATCCCTGAAGCGCCGTGGTGGGTGGTCGAAGGCAATAATAAAAAACGCGCTCGGCTAAACTGTATTGCTCATTTGCTTGAGCAAATCCCCTATAAAGAAGTACCGCGCGATGAGATTGAATTGCCCGAACGCAAGCGCGATGATGAATATTACCGCGAGCCAATTCCCGATGATATGTACGTGCCACCGCGCTATTAGCCAAATGTATGCAAGTATTATTTAACAAAATACGGCGCATAAAAAAGCAGCCTCATCAATATAGAAGGCTGCTTTTTTCATTTTTTCGCTAAATTTATTATGCTAATAGCAAATACATTTCAAGCTCTGTAAAAACACTACATCGTATAAGTCGACTGCAAGCTATCAAGCTTACCGGCCAATAAGCGCTCGACCTCGTTTTTGATTCTTAGCCCAGCGACATCAGTGCCTATTTGCACCGCAAAACCCGCTGGACGGCCGCTTTGGCTTTTTGAATTGATCCAAACCACTTTACCATTCATCGGTAAGCGTTCGCTAGAATTGGGTAAAGTGACAGCAATAAACACCTCATCGCCCAGCTTTTGGGTTTTGTCAGACGGCACAAATAACGCGCCATTGCTCACAAAGGATAAATAGCTTGCGTATAACGTTTCCATATCTTCAATATGACAGGTTAAAATCCTGCCACGTCCTGGCATTGCCATAGCCCGCTTCCTTTATAAGTGAGGTTTATTTTTTAATCTGATTTATAAATAAGCCAATTCTTGCATCAGCTTATCATAAGCGAATTTTTCTTGCACATTTTGTTGTAGAGCGGTTTTTATTTCTTGCATACTATTTATAAAGACCTCTAACCCGTTTTCAGTAGGTTGATGACTGTGTAAAGACGCTGGTAAATCAATATCCTTTTGCAGCGCATCAAGACCCAAGCATACGCGGCGTATATCAACGAGCATTAGCTCCGACAATTGAATAAACTCGCTTATACTAAGCTGGGTCTGCCAATAGTCGCTTGCCGCTATGCTACTACGCTTGCCGCTACACAGCGCTTGCCACGTTGTCAGCCATAGTGCGCGCTTGCTATACCATGGTGCTTGCGCAAGGGCGACCGCGGCTAAAGGCGCGCCATTTGCCAACTGTATCAGCTGCTCAATGGCCGCTGTGCCGACCGCCTCACGATTGACCATACTACCTAAAGCATGAGTCACATAGTCAACTGCAACGGCAGGTTCAATGGTCTGTAGTGCCAACTGCTGAACACGGCTTTTTATGGTTGGCAGTAACTGCACTGGAGTATCACTGATGAGGAATAAATGTACTTGGGCTTGCGGCTCTTCCAAGGTTTTGAGCAACGCATTAGCAGCAGCAACCGTCATTTGCTCTGCGTAATCGAGCACACAAATCCGCATGCCCTGCCCGCCTTGATAAATAAATGGCTGCAAAGCACGGATATCATCAACTTTTATTTTTAACGCAGCATTATTAGCAGCTTTGGCAGATTTTTTGTCTTTTGCGCTGTTAGTTGCTGCTTGTTTAGCATCAGCATGTTCGGCACTGACTGGCATACTAATAAGTGGCAGAACTTGTAAGCTTGGATGCGTCCCTGATCTGAGCCATTGACAACTCTCGCAAATACCGCAAGCGCCAAGCGGATTGTGCTCGCGCTCTCGGCATAATAACCACGCCACCAAACGCCAAACAAAAGCACGCTTGCCCATACCTTGCATACCAGCGGCTAAAAGCGCATGCGGCAAAGATTGCTGCGGCATCAACACCCGCTTGGTCAGCTGTAACCATAGCTCGTTTTGCCATGGTAATAGTGGTGCAAAATATATATTATCCGTCAAAGGCAATGCGCTGGTCATTTCAGTTGTCATTTCAGTTGTCATTTCAGTTATCTTACTCATAATCGCCTAGTCGCCGCTCAATACCTTTAGTATGCTATACACGCTAATACACGTAAAATATTTGAATAATTGATCATACCGACTAGTTTACTTAGGCTATTACTAATTATATTGTATCAGCAATTTTGAAAATCGACTAAGCTCATGGCATTTAGCCGATCTAAATCTTCTTGGGTATCGACGCCGGCTGGTAGATGACAGCTTGCAGTGGCAATAGCAATATGACCACCATTTTCTAAAACTCGTAATTGCTCTAGGCTTTCTGATATCTCGAGCGGCGTTTGCGGCCAATGCACAAACTGCTGTAACAAGCTAACTCTGTAAGCGTATAACCCCAAATGACGATAAGCGTTTTTTGGTGCTTGCTGCTGTATATTTTTATCGTTTGCCAAAACCACATCACGGTCGCACGGAATCGGTGCACGGCTAAAATATAATGCGCGCTGTAAATGGTTTGACGTCTGACTGACAACTTTTACGACCGATGGGCGCATAAAAGTCTCGTAGTCCTCGATAGGCTCACATAAAGTCGCCATCACACTGTCGCTATCTTGCACTAGCAGTGCTTTGACTTGCTGTAATAATAACGGCGGTACCAGAGGTTCATCACCCTGCATATTGACCACGATATCATGCTCAGCCCAGCCTTTGATAGCGGCAACTTCCGCCAAACGGTCGGTCCCTGACGCATGCTCATTACTGGTCATCACCACATCAAAACCTGCCTCTGTGCAAACTTTAGCAATCGCCTCATCATCAGTCGCAATACACATGTCATCAGCAAAATCAGCCAACTGTGCTTTTTCGGCCACCCACAGTATCATTGGTTTGCCATGAATCTTTAATAATGGCTTACCGGGTAAGCGCGTGCTTTTAAAGCGCGCAGGAATAACAATATGAGTTTTGGCTGGCGCAGCTTCAATTGGCATTGTTTCAGCTGATATTAAGTCTGACGACATGGTTTATTCCTATAAAATCATTTACGCTTTTGTGCTTTTAGATAAATTAATATTTAAAGCTTTTAATTGCTGCTGTAAGTTGACATAGCAACTGTCTGATAACACCGCAGTCACTGGCAATACCCATAAGCGATTAACGAGTTCTTGATATTCATCGTTAAGTGGTTGGCGGCTAGACGTATCTATTAGTAACGCTCTGATTTTGACCGCGTCTTTACTGGTGACAATGATCGGCAGCTCGCTATATTGTAAAAGCTCAGTCAAGCTAAAATCATAATGATCGGGATAAGCGTGCCCAATGACATCAAAGCCAAGCGACAATAAAGTATCAAAAAAACGTTGCGGATAACCGATACCGCTTACCGCATGTACCCGACCATTTGGTATAGGTGGCATAAGTGGCATAGACGTTTTTGCTGCGACACTTAAACCATCTATCTCAACAGCAGAAGGCCATAAAGGCTGCAATTTATCCGCTTGTAGATGCATCGTTAAACGCTTAGCTTGAGCTTGCTTACTATCTTCGGTCGTCCTATCGGTTTTTTCATGGTAAACCACATTGGCACCTTGCAAGCGCGACATAGGTTCACGTAAAAAACCGGTTGGTAGCAATTGCTGATTACCAAAGCCGCGCGACGCATCGACCACAATCCATTCGATATCACGTTGCAGCGCATAATGCTGCAAACCATCATCAGCAATAATCAGTTGTAAGTCAGGATAAGCATTTAATAAGATGGTAATAGCCTGCTTACGATTGGGGCAAACGGCCATCGCCGCGCCTGTCATATTGACGATTAAACATGGCTCGTCCCCTACGATGCTTGGTAAGCTATCGGCATGCACCAAAGCGGGCATTTTGCTGCTATCACCGCCATAACCGCGGCTGATAACGCCTACTTTTATGCCTTGTTTTTGCAGATGAGTAACCAAGGCAATAATCAACGGTGTCTTACCGCTGCCGCCTACCGTGATATTACCAATTACCATCACTGCAACAGGCGCACGATAACTGGAAAATAGGCCTATCTTATAAGCCTGACGGCGCACCATCGTAATGAATCCATACAACCAGCTGACAGGCAGTAGCAGCCAGAGCCAAGCAGCCTGACGTTGCCAGGCACGCGTCATTGTGGTTTCAATACTCATGATGATGTGTTATTTATCCTAGTTATGCAGCCATCTTTATACTACAAAGTACCATCACGGCTTGCAGTGGCTTTAATCAAACAGTAGCTTTATTCAAAATCACGCGCGTACATTTGCGCATAATGGCCATGTAGTTGCATTAGCTCTTCATGGGTGCCTAATTCGACAATTTGACCACTATCTAACACCGCAATACGGTCAGCTGATTCAATCGTTGTTAAACGATGGGCAATCACCAGTGTCGTCCTATCTTTCATGACGTTATCGAGTGCTTTTTGAATATAGTATTCTGACTCATTATCTAAGGCACTGGTGGCTTCATCTAAAATCAAAATCGGTGCGTCTTTCAATAACGCACGCGCAATCGAGATACGCTGACGTTGACCGCCTGACAGCTGCAAGCCTTCAGCGCCAATCTCACTTTGATAGCCATTTGGCATTTTCATAATAAAATCATGGGCAAAAGCGTCTTTTGCAGCGCGCTCGACCTCAGCTTGGGTTTTATTTGCTAGGCTGCCATAGGCAATATTATTAAACACGGTGGTATTAAACAGTACCACTTGCTGATTGACCATCGCAATCTGCGCGCGCAAGCTTTCAAGCTTGATGTCGTCAATTGGCATACCGTCAAGAGTGATTTGCCCCGAGGACGTATTTAAAATACGCGTGAGTAAGTTAACGAGTGAAGACTTACCAGCGCCGCTACGGCCGACCAGTGCTATCGTCTCGCCTGCACGCACATCCAAAGTAAAATCACGCAGCGCTACTGTTGAATCAGGATAAACCAAACTGACATTATCGAACTGAATGTCACCTGCTAAAGTCGGGCTAAGTATGCCTGTGTCTTGTTCTTCTGGCTCATCCAACAAAGTAAAGATTGACTCGCCCGCGGCAAGCCCTTTTTGCAATTTTTGATTGATATCAGTGAGTGAGCGCACCGGCTTACTTAATAATCCTGCGGCAGCAATATAGGAGATAAACTCACCTGCCGAGATATTATCTATTACCGCAGGACGCAGCGCGAGCCATACAACGACCGCCATCGCCATCGCCATCAATAACTGCACCGCTGGGGTATTGATGCTATTGGTCACCACGACCTTCATCCCTTGGCGCAAGTTTTTCTTTGAGGTTATATCAAAACGCTTGGCTTCATACGCTTGTCCGCCATAATTTTTCACTACCTGATAGCCGCCGATGACCTCATTGGTGATGTGGCTGACACTACCCATGGTTTCTTGAATGCCTTTAGACAGCTTTAGATAACGCTTTGAGGCCACCCGTATCAGCCATAAAATCGGCGGTAGCACCACAAATAAAATCAAAGTTAAACGCCAGTTGCTATAAAGCAAAAAACCTATCAAAGCCACCACGGTCAAACCATCGCGCAACAAGGTTTTCATTGAATCAGTACTGGCGGCAGTCACCTGTTCAACATCAAAAATAAGCTTGGATGAAATGGTCCCTGCTGGATTTGCCAGATAGAACGAGCTTGGCAAACGCAAAAGCTTATTGAACACTTGAACGCGTAACTCATAAACAAGATTGCGCGATACCAAAGCCGTATAGTAATTACCCAAAAAACTGCCCACGCCGCGGACAAAAAACAGCGCCACGATAATAAATGGAAATAAGTCCTGTTTGCTTTGATCGTTTTGATTGATGGCATCAGTGATATATTGCAATAACTTGGCAATCCAAATCTCTGTTGCCGCATTAATCGCAAAGCCTATTATGACCAAGATTAGCGCCCACCAATAAGGTTTAAGGTAGCTTAATAGCCGCAATAAAGTCCTATGCCTGGGCGTATTTGATGGCGCTGCTGACAACTTTTTAGCAGAATTTTTTTTAGAGTCAGGTTGATAAGCTTGGCTCATAAAAGCCTCAATTTAGGTATAAAAAGAAATGACACAAATGCAGCAGTGGCAAGTGAACATAAAATACAGCAGTAAAAGCCTCAAGGGTAATGATAGTGGCGTTTGATGCTTTTACTGTAGCAATATATCAAACGCCCTAAAATTTACTGCGGCGCAGATTCTGGTAAAGGCTGCCCAAGTGGCACAACCGTACTGATATTGAGATTTAAAAAACCCAGTTTACCAGCGATATCCATGACCCGTACCACCGATTGATGAGTGGCATTTGCATCAGCAGCAATGACAAATAGCATATCACGATTGCTTCCCGCTTCTTGCTGAAGCATGCTGGTCAGCTCGGCCTCATCGCTACTCGCAAGGGTGATGCCATTAACAAGATAACTGCCATCTTCTACAGCGACTTCAATACTGTTTTTCTCTTCTGTTAATGCTACCCCTTCCGCTTCAGGAAGAATAATATTTAAGCGGCTAAAGTGATTAAACGAAGTAGCAAGCAGTAAAAATACGATTAAAAATAATAAACAATCAATCATCGGCGTCAGATTGATTTCAAGTGGCTCAACGGTCGGTTTTCTAAAACGCATATCGCTCTCTTTAATGGGCTGCAATGTACAGATTCAACAAATAAGTGACATCACACAATTAAGTTGCTGTAGCGGCTGTCTCTAAATCTGAGGTATCAAGTGAAAGCTCATAACCTTTAGTTTTAGTTGTTTCTGCACCATTAGTAGGTAGAGAGATGGTAGAGGCTTGCGTATTGTCCAGCAATTGATAATCATACAATTCTTGAATCATCAGTCCCGCTTGCGTCTCAAACTGTGCATTGATATCGATAATACGGCGCTGAAAATAACGATAAGCAACCAGAGCTGGGATAGCCACAATCATACCAGCCGCCGTGGTAATCAATGCTTGTGACACGCCAGCAGCTAGCATCGTTGGGTCTTGCATCGCGCCATCAGTAATCGCCAAAAACGACGAGATAATACCCAATACCGTACCTAGCAAACCAAGCAGCGGCGCAATCGCCCCAATGGTGCCGAGCATATTGATATTTTTTTTCTAACTGATGCACTTGTACACTGGCGCGGTTTTGCATATGCATTGTCATTGAGTCGAGGCCGTATTGACGATACAGCAGGCCAGTTGCCAAAATATCGCCTAAAGGAGTTTTTTCTTTGACATTCATCAGCTGCGTACGGCCAATATCACCGTTTTCACGTAGGCGGGTTATCAGCTGTTCGCGCAATCTATTAGGTACAATTTTATTAAACTGCAACGTATGGCTGCGCTCGATAATAATCACCAATGCCAATATTGAGCACACCACGATAGGTGTCATCAGCCAACCACCTGCTTTTACCAGCTCCCACATACGCACTCTCTTCTATGTTTTTATAAAGTCGTCAAAAGATGGTTTTACGTTTGTATTTTTAATAAAAATATTAAGCCTGCGCTTCTATATGCTTAATCAAAGCCGCTAGCTGATCTTGGCTGTGAAAAAATATCTCAACACTACCCTGCCCATCTTTTTTATGCTTAAGCTTTACTTCTGCGCCTAACATATCAGTTAAACGCTGGGTTAAGCGCTCAACATCGCGAGACTGTACTTGCTCGGTGCGATTGGCTTTTGGTGCTGGCTGCAAGATTGACTTAACCAATTTCTCAGCCTCGCGCACTGTCATGCCTGCATCAATGATTTTTTGCGCAATAATAGGCTGCTGTTCTGATGATAGCGCCAACAGGGTACGCGCATGTCCCATATCTAAAGCACTATTTGCCAAATGATCTTTAACTGTATCGTGCAGCTGATTCAAGCGCAAAAGATTCGATACCGTGGTACGCGCTTTACCAACGACTTCGGCAATCATGGCATGGCTCATACCAAATTCTGTATGAAAGCGCTGCAGGGCAGCCGCCTGCTCAATCACCGATAAATCTTCGCGCTGAATATTTTCAATCAAGGCTAATGCTATGGCCAATTCATCAGATAGTGCACGTTCAATCGCTGGTATAACCGATTTACCCGCCATTTTTGCCGCACGCCAGCGGCGCTCGCCAGCGATAATCTCATGCGTCACCAAGGCTTCGCTTTTATCTTCATTCGCCAGTAATGGACGAATAACAATCGGCTGCATGACGCCATGCTGCTCAATAGAAGAAGCCAATTCTGCCAGCGCCGTTTCGCTCATATCACGGCGCGGCTGATACTTACCTGCTTGCAGACGCGTGACATCGATTTGCACCAAGCTGATTTGGTCTTCAGAAGCGCTATTTTCTGTGGCGTTCGCGCGCGCTTTATTAACAGGGGCTTTTTTTATCGTCCGCGCTTTACGATTATTATTGTCATTGGTTTGTTCAGACACTGGCAAGGCAGAAGGCTTGTTAACAGCCGCAGCTGCGCTATCTTCTTGCTCAATAGGTTGTGGTATTTTGGTTGACTCAGTATGCTCACGCACTACCGTGTCATCTTGTAAGGCAGAGGCGGCAATTTGCTTTTCTTTTTTGATTGACCCTAATAAGGCATCTAAGCCTCGATTGGCAGCCAACCCTCTTTTCTTTGCCATGATTACCTATCCTCTAACGCTAAAATAAAAAGCCAAATATTGCTAAATACCGGCTTACTGATAAATATAATTTGCTGTTCTTTTATTAACTTGCAACATGAACTTATAATGATGCGCTCTGCTTTATCACCTCAGCCGCCAGTTTTTGATAGGCGCGCGCACCTTTTGACCATCTTTCGTAAGCAATAACTGGCAAGCCATGTGCGGGTGCTTCAGCCAAACGAATATTTCTTGGAATATGAGTTTTATACATAATATCACCAAAGTGCGCCTCTAACTCAGCAGAGACATCACGCGCCAAGGTATTGCGCGCATCGAACAAGGTTCTGACCACACCGCGAATATAGAGCTTAGGATTAAGTTCAGTGAGACGCTCAATCGTCTGCGACAAATCCGCCAAACCTTCTAGGGCATAATATTCACACTGCATGGGAATAATAACGCTATCGGTGGCAACTAATGCATTAATCGTTAATAAATTTAAGCTTGGTGCACAATCGATAATGACATAATCGTAAGCAGATTTATTGGTCGCGATTTGATCCTTGGCCAACTGCGCCATTGCCGTCTTAAAGAGCTCATGACTATTGGTTTTGCTCATTAAAGTAATGTCCATCCCTGCCAAATCACGATTGGCGCCGATGACATCAAACCCAGCTGGACTACTCACAATCGCCTCAGATAGCGCAACGCCATCGAGCAGTACATCAGCGATGGTCAAGTCCAAGGCGTTCTTGTCGACACCTGCGCCACTGGTCGCATTGCCCTGTGGGTCTAAGTCAATCAGTAGTACATGCTTGCGCTTGGACGCTAAGCTGGCGGTCAAATTTACTGCCGTCGTGGTTTTCCCCACGCCGCCTTTTTGATTCGCAATCGCTATGATTTCCATACACTCACTCAATTTAATTAGAATCTGTTACTGATTTTTACTACAGTATTTTTGCCGCTCAAGCTTATTATATTACTCAAATACCTGACGCTTACCTATAAGTCTATTTAGACACCAGCGTACACGCCACTTATGACTAAAGAACAATTGTTGCCTCACATAGCGTGACGTGCTCATAGCTTAGACATTTTTATAAGATAATTCAATTAAATGACGACTATCTTGTAAACGCGGTACTTTTAATGCAATCGTTCTTATCTGCCAAGCGTCACTTAGCGCCTGTAGCTCTTCATCGCTTGGGGCCTTGCCTTTCATCGCGCATAAATAGCCATTTTCTGCCAAGCGCGGCTTAGCCACTTCGACAAAATCAATCAGACTGGCAAAGGCTCTTGAGGTTACCACCTCGTAGCTGGCTTCATGCGCCTCAATACGCGAGGCGATTGGGTGCATGTTACTCAAACCAAGCTCGCTACTGATTTGCTTAATAAAACGAATTTTTTTCTGATTGCTATCGAGGGCGGTACATTGGCGCTCAGGCTGACAGATAGCAATAATCACCGCTGGCAAGCCCGCCCCCGTACCAATATCAAGCAGCGACCCTGACGGTAAATGCGTTATAATAGCCAAACAATCGATAATATGTTTGATAAGGGCCTCGACTGGATCGGTAATCGCGGTCAGATTATACGCCTTATTCCATAATAAAAGCTGGTCTAAATACAATAATAACGTGCGCTGCTGCTGTGCGCTTAACGTCAGACCCAACTCGTCTATTGATTGCGCGAGCATAGTGGCCAGCTTAGGTAATTGCGCACCGAGCTTTACAAAGCCTGTCGGGTCAATATGACTGTTACCCGTGCTAGCAGACGATGAAGAGGTTTTAGTAGAATCTGACATACGGGTTATCCAGTTTTAACATGTGAACCGTCTATTTTATCATGCGCTCTGCCCATTGAATAGTTGCAGATTGCGCCAATGTACGCCATCTTATACTATCTACGCCTATGTCGAGGGCTTATCTTCTTCAATAACCAGCAAGTCAACGTAATAAAATCTCTATTATTACAGCCTAATAAGCTAAAACTTTCACTTTACTATGATACAAAACTGCGCTGAATGTCTTGTCTAAAACGCGCCGATATCTTGTAAGATGTTCTTATTTACTATTATAAATGTAAGCATGATTAAAAATACATTCCTAAACTTAAAGCGCAAACAGTAAAAAATCAATAACCATTCCACCCTTTTAAAACGACCTACTATATAACTATGACCGAACCGCAAAACACCCCTATAAATCAAGACTCAAAAGACAGCAAATCTATGGCAACACCTGTTAAAAATTCAGCAGTAACAAAAGCTTCTAAGCCAGACAATACAAAGCCGACAGCAATAAAGGCGAACGAGACTGATGAGCAAGAGCGCACCTTAGATACGCCTAGTACGCCTCATCCAGTATTTATCGAGGTTAATGAGCGCTGCCTTATTAGTGCCGAGCAGCTTAAGCGTTATACCAATCCTGATGAGCTACCGACCGATACCCGCACTGCCCCTGATCTAGATGTCGGCTTTGGGCAACAGCGCGCCCTGAAAGCCTTGCAGACGGCGCTAGACATTCATGCCAGCGGCTATCACGTCTTTGCCGCGGGCGAAAATGGTTTAGGCAAACGCACAGTGATCAGTCGCTTACTACAACGCATTGCCGCTGATGCACCGACGCCTGATGATTGGGTTTATGTGCACAATTTTACTGATCCGCGTACACCGCAAGCACTGCGCCTACCTGCCGGGCAAGGGCAGATATTGCAACAGCAGGTCAACCAATTATGGCAGCAAGCAAAAAAACGACTTAGCCAACGTTTTCGTAGCGACCAGTATCAAAGCAAAATCGAAGCGATTAAAAATGACACCCATCAAAAAGAAAGTCAGGCTTACGATGACCTTAATACCGAAGGTAAACAGTACGATTTGGCACTGACGTTTCGCGCATTTGATAATAAAGCGGTATTTGTCCATCCTAGCAAGTTATCTACCGAAGAAAACAATCAGAGCATTGACCATTTAAAAATTTCTAGTAGCCAAAAAAATCAAACAACAGTAGAAAAGACTGCGCACCCTACTAAAAATAATCTTGATGATGATAATGCTAACAGCGAGTATGGCAACGAATACGGCAAAAGCGAATATGAAGCTGAGCTGAATAATTTTGCCCAAAAAAACCATATGCAAAAGCGCTTAAGTCAGCTAACCATCGCCTTAGAGCAATTAGAAGACGAAGCCAATGATGCCATTGAAGCATTGCATCGCAATATTGCACGCCGTGCGCTACAACCTTTATTTGCGCCTATTTATGAGCAATTTGCTGCTCATCCCTTGGTTGTCGAGTATCTAAAAACCGTATTTGCCGATATGGTTACGCATGTCGAGCGCATCGTTAACGGTGATGATGAGGAGTTTGTGACGGCCGTTCTTGCCACAACGCCGAGCCGTTATGCGATCAACGTCATTGTCAGTCATACGCCAGATAGTGGCGCCCCCGTCATCTTTGAAGATTTGCCGACGCATTTAAACCTATTGGGTCATGTCGAGCAAATCACCCAATTGGGCACAGTAACCACCGATGTCAGTATGATTCGAGCCGGCGCCCTGCACCGTGCCAATGGCGGCTATTTGTTATTAGAAGCCAGTCATCTGCTTGAGCACCCTTACGCCTGGCAAGGCCTTAAGCGCGCCCTGCAATCACGTAAAATCAGACTATCTAGCCTTGAGCAGATGCTAACCTTGACAGGCAGCTTGTCGCTTGCGCCCGCACCGATTGACCTTGATATTAAGGTGATTTTGCTTGGCGAAGCAGATTTATATTACGAATTATTAGAGCTTGAGCCGGAATTTGATGCGGTATTTAAAGTTCGTGCCGACTTTCACGACGATGTAACACGTAGCCCTGAGCATGAATTGGCATTGGTAGCAAAAATGGCAGACATCATTGATTATGCCAGCCTTTATCCGTTTGATAGTAGCGCCCAAGCTACCTTACTTGAGCATTTAAGCTTACAAGCCGAAGACCAAGACCGCTTGAGTTTGCATAGTGATTTATTGATTAAGCTGTTGCATGAATCCAACCGCCATGCACGTTTGAGCGGTAAAAATATCGTTAGCGCCATACACGTGACCCACGCTATTGACGATATGGACGAGCGCTCAGGATACTTGCGCGACCTATATTGGGATGAACTAAAAAATGGCCAACAGCTGATTCAGACCAAAGGTGATGCGGTCGGGCAAGTCAATGCACTCACCGTCGTCAGCTATGCCGATAGCGAGTTTGGTATGCCTGCGCGTCTGACTGCCGTCATTCAGCCAAATATTGGCGCGGGTGAAATCCTCGATATCGAGCGCGATGTGGACTTGGGCGGCAGCTTACACGCAAAAGGTATGCTGATTATGACCAGCTATTTGCGCGCCTTATTTAGTCAGCATCATGCGCTCAACTTTAGCGCCTCACTCGCTTTTGAGCAAAGTTACGCTCATATCGATGGTGATAGTGCCACAGTCAGTGAAGGCTGCGCGCTGCTGTCCGCTTTAGCAAACATCCCGATCAATCAATCTTTTGCGATTACCGGCTCAATGAATCAGTTAGGCGAAGTCCAAGCAGTCGGCGGTATCAATTCTAAAATCGCGGGTTTCTTTGACGCTTGCCGTGAGCAAGAGCTGACGGGACAACAAGGCGTGGTCATTCCGATGGCCAACGTCAAACAATTAATGCTGCGTGACGACATTATTGCCGCCGTCAAAGCCGGCCAGTTTCATATTTATGGCGTGCAGACGCTTAGTGAAGCCTTGACCTTAATGACGGGTCTGTCTGTCGACACCATGAATAAAAAAGGTCGCTACCGTAAAGACACTCTATTTGGTAAAGTATTAAGTCGGTTGATGCTTTGGGATGAAAATCAAAACGCTGATGACGAAGTCGATGATAAAAAATCGAAGAAAAAAAAGCGTAAGGCCAAACGTCAAAAAAAACAAGATAAGCAAAAAAAAGCCAAGAAAGAACAAGATGACTGCTGCCCAAATACACCAGAGCAACTCTAGACGCTGATATGCTTTTCTGCGATGATGAGTTTTTTGCGCTTTGCTGTTTTAATAAGCTGTATTCATAAATAATACCCTTATAAAAATTAAACTCGTGACTGAATAAAGGTTATCTTTAATGACTGTACATTCTACTGATGCCAATGCTCTTCAATCGCAATCAGCTGTTGATGAGTCAGCAACTGCCCTAGTGCTAGGAGACGTGCCTAAAAAAGTTACTGAGCAAAATGACGAGGTTGTGACAGATAATAAAGCGTCTGAGGAAGCAGCAGATAATCGTCATGGCGCCGCGACAACCGCGCGGCAATGGCAAGTGTTGTCGCAGTTGCAGCGCAATCGTTGGGTAGGTACCACCCATGTCTACGAGCAGCTTAAATTGGCAGGTTTTGATATCAGTTTACGCACCGTGCAACGCGATTTAAATGCCCTTGCCAAACGCTTTCCTATCGAAAAAAACAATGCCAATCCACAAGGCTGGCGTTGGAAAGATGATGCGCCGCTACAAAGTCTGCCGCATATGAATTTATCGCAAGCGGTTGCCTTTAATATGGTCGAAGCCAATCTAAGCCAGCTGCTGCCGCCGGTTATTTTAGATGAGCTTTTTCCTTGGTTTGATTTGGCACGCCGGCAACTTAGAAACAGCAAAGTCACCCATTCATGGATTGATAGGGTACGTATCGAGCCTGCCTCGCAGCCTTTGATTGCGCCGCATATTGATTTGGAAAGTAAAGACAATATTTATCATGCGTTGTTTTATCAACTACAAATAAAAGCCAGTTATACTCGCAGCGATAAATCACAAGCCAGCGAATACATTCTAAATCCCATTGCTATCATTCAGCGTGGGGTGATTATTTACTTATTGGCGACGCGTACCGATGACCCAGACGTGATTATTCGTACCTTTGCCCTCCACCGCTTTGCAAGCGTTGAGATACTAGAAAGCGCGGCTCAAACCCCTGATAATTTCCACCTCGATAACTATTTAGATGCAGGTGGCATGGGCTTTAGCCATCCTCTATTTAGCCAGCTACCCGATCGTGGCAAACATACCGCAGTTGAGCTACAATTTACCAAACAAGCAGGGAAAAGCTTAACGGAAAGCAAGCTGAGTGACGACCAGACCGTGACCATCAATAGTGATGAAACCCTAACCATACGCGCAACCGTCAACTTAACCTCACAGCTGGTTTGGTGGCTACGTGGCTTTGGCAGTGGTCTATTAGACGCCAAACCCGCCCTCCTATATCAAGCGGTTTTAGACAAACCCATCAATCATGCATAGCGGCAATAAAAAGACGATGAATGATTATTTATGATAATTATTAACGATGATAAAAATTTAACCGCTGTAGCCAATAAGCCAACGTTTATCTTAATTAAAAACCTAATACAAAATTAAAAACCCAAAAGGAATATTATGTCAGCCACTACCCCATCACCGTTACTTTCAGACAGTTTAAGAGCGCTGGGTTTAGACACGGGGACATTATTTTTTGCGCTCAATTATGAATTTACTAAGATTGAGCAAGAAGGCTTATTTAAAAACCTAAAAAAACGCTTTAAGAAAAATGAAGGCGCGATTGATATTGATTTGGCCTGCGTACTATATAACGACAACTGCACCATCAGCGATATCGTTTGGTTTAAACAGTTACGGGATAAGGCAGAATCCGTCAAACATCAAGGCGATAGTCTCAACGGTAAGGACCGCGGTGAACAAGCGATGTATCTTGCGCCCCTTGACCAAGAGCAAATCAGAATTTATTTGGATAAAGTACCTGCGCACATTACCCACATTGCCTTAATCGCTAACTCTTACCACAACCTACCGTTTAGCAGAGTCAAAAAAGGCGAGATTCATTTAAGCGATGATGAAGGCAATCGCGTTTTTGAGATTAATTTAAAGCAGCTACCACGTGACTGTGTAACGCTTTGGGCGGCACACTTGCAGCGAGAAGTGGATGATTGGCATTTGACCCTGCAAAATCTACCGCTACCTGCAAAAGATTTAGCAACCGCCGCGCAAGAAGTGGCGCATGAATTGGCACGCGCTCTACCGATTACGCCAACTATGTATAACTGATGCATAACCAGTATTAGATTGGTTTTTAGCTACCAATTAAAAAACCTATCAATTAAAAAAGGACAAAACGCTGTTGAGATTTCACGTTTTACCCTTTCCATTTTCATCCAAAAAATTTTAAATACTTACTTTATTCTAACGGCTCACCGCAATGCGGACAAAAATTCTTTTGCCGCACTTCCTTTTCTCGGCGCTCAAGCTCTTTTTCGCGCAGTACTTGCAGTACGATTTCTTGTGCTTGCTCCTTATCCAATCCAAGCTCGCGGCGAATCTTTTCAATCATCATCTGATTTTGCACCAAATCAAAATTACTATCGACCAGTTGCTCACGAAAATCTTGCTCGAGCTCTTCTCGGCGCTGACTCAGCTCATTTGCCAAACCCGTCGCCAAAATACCCGCTGGCAAAGCCGCAAGACCAACGCCTAGTATGGTGATAAGTGCACCTAGTATCTTACCAGCATTGGTGATAGGTGTGACATCGCCGTAGCCTACCGTCGTCAGGGTGACCACCGACCACCACATAGCTTTGGGTATCGACTCAAACTCCTCGGGCTGGACGTGGTTTTCGACCAAATAAATGCCGCTCGACGCTGTCACAATCATAATAATTAAGATAAAAATGACCGCTTGAAACGAGCCTTTTTCCTTACTGATAACCACCAATAAAATACGCAATGAGACAAAATAGCGGGTAAGTTTCAAAATTCGAAACAGGCGCAAAATACGTAAGAAGCGCAAATCGATACTGACAAAGAAATTCAAAAATGCGGGGGCAATGGCAACGATATCAATCAACGCCGACGGACTTTTTAGCCAATCCCAGCGCTGACGCCACGTCGTATTATCAGGTTTGGCTTCAGCGACACTCCATAGCCTCAGTAAATACTCAATAGAAAAGATCACGATAGAGAAGTTTTCAAACCACGTAAAACACGCTTGATACGGGTAATACCAGTTGTCAACCGACTCAGCGATAACCGCCGTGACGTTCGCCATAATCAAAAAAATGAGAAAGTAATCGACATAGCGACTAAAGAGCGTGTCATGCTCATCGTTTTGTAAAATATTATAGACGAAAAGACGCAAGCGCCGAATAGATTGGAATAGCATGCCGTCCCTATGTGGTGTAATACCGGTTTTATATTATTAAAAATCAGGTGGGAGATATCAACAAAAAGGCAGTTGCGCTTGCAGACTCAATGAGGGTTTTTTAAACAATTTATCGCAATTTTTGCTTCAGACGTTATGATTATACAAAATTTATGTAATAAATGTAGGTCGTGATTACCAATAGCAGCGCCGTGACAAAAAAGACCAAACGTAAAAAACGCTCATCCGCTCGTAATTGATTGCTTAAGTTTTGGGCTGGTAATAAAAACGAGCCGCATTTAGGACAACAGGCATCTATTTGGTTTAAAAGCTTAATTGAGCGGGCATTTTCGCAGCGCAGCGGAGAGTTACTACAATAACCGAGTATAATATCCAATCTATCCATGTCATTGTTTAATATTAATGTTTAAAAACGCAGATGTAGCATAAGACGAGCATTTAAAAATGGAAAGGGTAATTTAACCCATAAAATCCGTCACGACTGTAACATAAAATACAATTAAGCCAATTTCCTGTTTAAAACCTTACTCCTCGTAAGGTTTTTGTACTATAATAGAGAAATAATGTTACGAGTTATATCCTGACTCTCACGTTATCTAATGGTCACTGATGCCATCTCTCATTAGAAACTGACCAATAACATCTATTATGTTGAGGAACTTAACGATGAAACTACAATCCCTAGTTTTAGCTGCTGCAACTGCACTTACTATGACCACTGCTTTCGCTGTACCTGCTGGTACTTGGTCTGTGGCTGCTGGTGCTCACTATGTTGATCCAAAAAGTGATAACGGTACTCTAGCAAACACTGATCTTAATTTAGTTGCTAATGTCGATGTTGATGGCGATGTACGTCCAACCATCAGTGGTGAATACTTTATCGCCAATAACGTTGGTATTGAACTACTAGCAGCGATTCCATTTCATCATGATTTCACTTTAAATGATGCTGATGGTAAAGAGATTTTTACAGGCAAGACTCAACATTTACCACCTACTCTTTCTCTACAATACCACTTCGATGGCTATAACCTGCCTATGAATGTGAAACCTTTTGTTGGTGTTGGTGTGAACTATACAACTTTCTTCAAAGAAAAACTTAATAACAACTTAGGTCTTGAGTTAAAACTTGATGATAGCGTTGGTGTTGCTGGTCATATCGGTCTTGATATCCCATTTGCGCCTACTGAGTCTTTGCGTATTGATGCCCGCTATATGGACATCAAAACAGACGCTACCGTAGTAAATGGTGCGGGCGTTAATTATGAGCTTGGTGAAATTGATATCAGCCCTTGGGTATATGGCGTTGCTTTCGTAAAACAGTTCTAATATAGTCCATTGCTATAATATAAGTAAAAGAAGCCAGCTTAATAGCTGGCTTCTTTGTGTTTGTGAATGCCTTTTATTACTTAACCCCAGTTCGGGATAAGCCACATTGTAACTTATTGATACTATTTACAATGTGGCTACCTGCTCCTTCTGAGGCATGTTTTTGATGGTGGGTTTATAGGGAAACCAGCAATAAGCAATCAAACCTGACAGCAAGTTTGTGATAAACCCCGTGACACTACGATGGCGTGAGTGTTCGATTTGGCACAAGTTTTTAAG
>NZ_JACSQR010000020.1:0-50285 GCF_014836505.1 Psychrobacter communis | reverse complement strand
GTCTTGGTAAACTTACTTTAGCAACTTTGGACTTCTTTTTTTATCTTTTTTTGAGCCCTTATCCCGAACTGGGGTTAAATAGACATTATCCCAAGTAGTACAATCGCAGCGCTAATGAGCAGTCCTGCTGTTGATCGCAATTTGACCTGATAGCGCTTTAAAATGAGATAAGCGGCATAAAGGCTGGCAAGCGTTAATAGCCCTTGGGCTAGGTAGTAGTTATAGCTAAAGGCTTCACCGTAACTATCAAGGCTATCAAAGCTATTGCCATATTCAGCAGCGATAAAATAGACGGAAACACTGAGCAAAACATAGGCGCTCGCATAGCCAATAGCATTGGTAATTTCTAGAGCGTTCATTCGCCATTTGGTCGGGATAAAAGCAGCAAGCCTATAGCGTTGTAAATGAGTCACGCTAGTGATTAATGCCAATAATCCTAAACTGACTTCGGATAAATGATAATAATTTAATAAGTAAAATAGGCAGCTTAAGGCTAAGGTTGCGCTCAATAAACGATAGATAAAATTGGGTATAGCAACAGTCATCAACAGTTGCACAAGGAGCAATAGCATTATATTGAGTGGCTCTGCAATCTCACTCGCCAGTAAAGCATAGGCAATATAACCTTGACCTGCTAGCGTAATCGCAAAGGCTAAGCTATTCCAAAAAGGGCTATGGCGTATACGGGCGTTATAAAATAGAAACCCGCCAATAACGCTTAATATGCCGCCAATAATAAATACCGCTAGCGTACTATCCAGCAAACCGGTGTTATCTAATAATAAGGTCAAAAACCCTATAAAAAATAGACTGGCTAAAATACCACTCATACCAAAAAATAAGCTGATAAACCACGGGCTGCGCGCTTCAGATTGAGCACTACTTAAAAGCTCATGGTTGACGTTTTGCGCATCGATGAGTCCCTGCTGTTGCAATAGCAAAAAGTCATGATTTTGTTCGTTATGGTTGATATTATTATTCATCTCATTGTTCATCGCTGTTCCCCTTGATTACAGTATGAGGAGCAGTGTCATCGTTCTTGATACGGGCAATTTTACGTAGCCACATAACTGCCGACGAGCTCATGCCAATAAGTAGCAAGGCTAATATCAAAAACCCACCCGCGTCAAAACCCTCCAATAGCCATTTACCGACCCAAAACATCACCACAGTAATGATAGAAAATGACAAATAAGTCAGCATAAGCAAATCAAGACGGCGCTGATAAAACTGCCAAAGCATAAAGCCGCACCAACCCAACCATAAGAGGGTAGCAATAAGCGTTGCCCAGATATTGCCATTATCAAAGACCGTGACAATCGCCAGATACGTCATAAAAAACGTGCTTAAGAAACCGACGACATAAGTGCTCCAATGCAAGCTGGAATTGGTTTGAGCGCTGTTTATTTGAGCAGTGGATTTTTTAACGTTAATGCGATGAAACAGATAGGGAATAGAAGAAGAAGTTTTATTATCGAAACCAATCAGCCAACTATAAAAGGCAATAAAATTAAATAGCGCAAGGATGGCTACTTGAGAGATGTTTTGCAGGCTATATTTAATAAATTGTAGATTTGCGACATCTAAATAGAGTAGCAAAAATGCATTGATTAGCCCTAACCAAAGCAGCCAGAGCGCAGGGAAACGGGCGATAACGACCCAAGGTGTAATCAGTATCGCCCAAGCAAAGAAAAGCTGCCAAGTATCAGCGCCTGTTTGATAGATCTGCCCAAATAGCGCCAATAAGCTACCGGTAATAATACTAGCGATAAGCAACAATAACTGCCGAATCAGTTGAAATTGTCGCCTAAAAGACAGTGCGACATAAAGCGCGATGGTAATCACCAGCGCCCCTTCAACCAAGGCGAATTTACCTATTTTGCCCAAGCTTTGCCAGTTATAGGCGATAAAGAACACAAGGGATAGTACCAGCGCCACCGTGCCAATAATCAGCAGCGCTTTATCAAAAAATATCAGCCAGGTGCGTTTGCTAGGATAGACTTCTAGGTGCGTTGCTGCCGCCTCGGTATTTTTAAGGGGAAGAAGACCTTGATTTAGCAACTGCTCGATAGTACGCCGTGCTTGGCTCATAGTCGCCTCTGAATAAAAACAGTTTGTCGCTTATCTTAGCTGTTTTTACGCCGGCATAATGTACTAAAGTTTATAGCTTGCAAAATTTTATACAGAGTCTAATAAAATTCAATGTGGCTTAGCAGGTGCTCTTGGATTAAATAGGCGCAGATATAAGCGCTCGGCCAAGCAACCATAAAGGCGTACTTCCAAGAATGAAACAGCGTAGTAAAGAAACCTTCGACAAATCCTACATTGATCAGTAGCAGGGCCGTCGAGATAATCGTCGACATCATCAGCGCCATCAAAAAGGTGAAAATCAGCCGATAGTATTTGCGCCGCGTGCGTATTCTGACGGTCGGGAAGTTTGCCATAATATTCTGTTGTCCTGCTTGATGAGAGCCACGTTTCACTGCTGCTGTAAACGTGATATTTTGCGATGAGAGAAGATGAGATAAAGCATTGCTCATGCTTAGCGGCGACTATGATAACGCGTGATGACGGCGAGGTAAAATGGTTATTATCAATCATCAAGTTCGCCTTATTATATTGTTATCATTCAGTTTTAATAATTTGTCGCCATTCATGCTGATGAAGTAAACTTAGCACTGTCCAAAACAACTCTATAAGGATAAAAATGTCTGCCAATCCAAGTAATTTAGCGCAGAACGTAGAAAAATATTTATCCAAAAACTCATGTAAACAAAGAACGCTTGGCATCATCGGCGGCATGAGTTGGGAGAGTACCGAAAGCTATTATCGACTGATAAATGAAGGTATCAAAGCTAGACTTGGCAATTTACATTCAGCAGATTTACTGATTCATAGCGTGGACTTTGCACCGATTGAGGCGCTGCAAGCACAAGGCGCATGGGATGAAATGGGTAAAGTATTGGCCAATAGCGGCAAACGTCTGCAAGCGGCTGGCGCGCAAGGTTTGCTTATCGCGACTAATACCATGCATAAAGTCGTCGATGATGTCCAAGCCGCTACCAACTTACCGATTATTCATATTGCTGATGTCACCGCTGCGGCGATTAAGCAGCAAGGGCTAACCAAAGTTGCGCTACTTGGCACGCAGTTCACCATGACAGAGAATTTTTATAAACAGCGTTTGATAGATGCAGGTTTGCAAGTGTTGATACCAGAGACAGGCGCACGGGCAGAGGTACATCGCATTATTTATGAGGAGCTGTGTCAAGGTCAGCTACTTGATAGCTCACGCCAGTATTATCAGCAAGTGACTAAAAATTTAGCAGATAAAGGCGCAAAGGGCGTCATTTTGGGCTGTACCGAAATTGGACTGCTGATTCAGCAAGCAGACAGCCCCATTTCCGTATTTGATACCACTGCAATTCATGCAGCAGCAGCAGTGGATTTTTTATTAAGTTCTTGGTTTTAAGGTTAGTGATTTTAAAATAGTTAATTTTAAAACGGTTGAACTTAAACCCATTGCATTGACTACCTATAAACCGCGCGAGGAACGTTTATGTTTTCTTCTCATACGGTGTTTTTGCAGGCGTTTTTGTAGTCGACGACGCAGCCTTGTAATACGGCGTAAAGGCGAGAGCTTCCACACCGTAGTCGGTAAAATATCACGAAACGAGGCGCTGGTACCGGTATGAGCGCGAAACTCCTCCGACCTTTGCGCTGCTTCTTCGGCTGGCATATTTTTACCTTTGCGCCAGCCGCCGTATAGATATAATCCCGCGCCCATCACCGCCGTTGCTACCATGCCAGCTGGAAACGATAGCCAAAGCGCATCGGCTCCAAGGAATGGATAAAGCCCGAACGCAAAGCCAAGGCGCACAGGATACATCGAAATCACCATGACGATAAGCGGCCAAACCACATAACCGTTGGCACGCATGGTGCCAAAGAAAACTTGCGCAATGCCAAAAAAGATAAAGCCCCATGTTGCCATCAACTGAATATGGCGCCCAATCGGCACGGCGGCGCTGTCACTACCAAGGAATAGCTCCAAAATAGTCTCATCAAAAATGCTTAGTACCCCAATCATAGCGCCCGTCAATATCACGTTAAAGATAAGCCCCCAGCGCGTGATGCCCGCCACACGGTCCCATTGATTGGCACCGATATTTTGTGCGACCATGGCACTGGCCGCTGCACTGAGCGCCATCGCTGGCATCTGCACATAGGTCCAAAGCTGCTGCGTCGCGCTATAAGCGGCCGTTGTCTGTACGCCCTCGCGGTTAATGAGCGACAGCATTGTGAGCGCTGCTGATGAGATAACAATCATCTGCAGCCCCATCGGCAGACCCTTTGAAAACATCGACTTTAGGATATCTCGGTCTGCGCGTAAAAAACGCAGCTCGGGTAACTTAAGTGTCAGCACAGAACCACGCAAATACATAGTGACAATCATACCAATCAGCGCTAGAGCATTGGCGACAGCAGTTGCAAAAGCCGAGCCAAAGATACCCCATTCAGGGAAGGGGCCGATACCCAAAATCAACACCGGCGTCAAAATCAGGTCGATAATCACCGAGATAATGATAAACCAAAGCGGCGTGGTAGAGTCGCCCGTTCCGCGTAGTGCCATCATGATCAGCGTAAAAGTTAAAGTGACAGGCATCGCTACAAAAATCATCCGCAGATAGGTCAGCGCAAGCTCTACCGCACTTGCTGGCGTACCGAGCAGGTTAAGCAGCAGTGGAGCAAATAGCCAGCCGATGGCCGATACCAATATGCTGATCGGAATAATACTACCCAGCGCGGTGCCCATGGTTCTTTTCACCATCGTATCGTTACGGCGTCCCATGGCTTGACCAATCAAAATAGTCGCCGCCATACCAAAACCGAAAACGAAGGAGATGAGGATAAACATCAAGATGTTGCCATTTGCCGTCGCGGCCAGCGCTTCTTCCCCTAAAAACCGCCCTACCCAGACGGCATTAATCGAGCCGTTCAATGACTGCAAGGCTGACGAGCCAAGAGTTGGCAAGGCAAATAGCAGCATGGTTTTGGCAATCGACCCTTGGGTGAGGTCATGGCTTTTGGCAGTAGAGGCAGTTGTTTTACTCAATGTTTATCCTTGTGCGCCATCCAGATTGGCCGTATTTTATGACATAAAAACCCTTATTATAGATGACCTTGCCTATAGCATCTTGGTTAGACTGGTAACGTTTTTTTATATAATGTATTGATAGGTGATAGTAGTATTAAAATTAAACGATGATAAATAGTGATAAGTTGTTGACCCAGTAAGCTAGTTATTAATACTCTTATGCTAAGATTGCGATTTTAACTTTTTTATCTCTATCTACCAACTATAACAAGGATGTTTCGATGCTCTTAAAACGCCTGTGCCTTGCCGCGGTTTTTAGTCTTTCTATGGTCGGTTGTACCACCGCGCCCAATCAATTAGCGGTCAATACCACGCAAAAGATTATCCAATATGAGCGTAACAAATCTGATTTAGAAATCAAAGCGCTGACATTGGCCTCTGGCGATAAGATGGTCTATGCCGAAAACGGCAATGTCGCTGGCGAGCCGTTATTACTCATTCATGGCTTTGGCGGTAATAAAGACAACTTTACCCGTATCGCGCGTCAGTTAGAAGGTTATCATCTCATCATTCCTGATTTGCTTGGTTTTGGTGAGTCGAGCAAACCCGTGAGTGCTGATTATCGCTCGGAGGCGCAAGCGACGCGCTTGCATGAGTTGCTGCAAGCCAAAGGGTTGGCGTCCAATATTCATATCGGCGGCAACTCGATGGGCGGCGCTATCAGTGTAGCTTACGCAGCAAAATATCCTAAAGACGTCAAAAGTTTATGGCTCGTCGATAGCGCAGGTTTTTGGTCAGCTGGTATTCCTAAATCGTTAGAAGGCGCGACGTTAGAGAACAATCCGCTGTTGATTAATAGCAATGAAGATTTCTACAAAATGTATGATTTTGTCATGTATAAGCCGCCATATTTGCCAAAATCGGTCAAAGCGGTATTTGCCCAAGAGCGTATCGCTAACAAAGCGCTGGACGCCAAAATATTGGAGCAAATCGTCACCGGTAATGTCGAAGAGCGCGCCAAAATCATCGCCCAATATAACATTCCGACGCTCGTCGTTTGGGGTGATAAAGATCAGATCATCAAACCTGAAACGGTCAATCTCATAAAAAAAATCATCCCGCAAGCGCAGGTCATTATGATGCCAGAGATTGGTCATGTACCGATAATCGAGGCGGTAGAACAAACGGCAGACGATTACAAAGCGTTTAGAAGTATAGTAGACGCACAGCGTTAGGGATTGGTTAAAAGTATTTATCTTATAGACAATAAAAGAAACACCAGATGCTCTGATGTTTCTTTTATTGTCTATAAGATTTTAATGAAGTCGTTTAAGATTATAAATCTTTGACAAGTCGCTCGAGCAATTCAAGCGTACTTTCTTCTCTGACCAACGCGACCCCTTGTCCTGCCCATAAAGACTGATGTTCAGCATTGAGGTTATTTTTTGCATGAGCACGCAAGTTTTTGGTCATGGCATTTAATTGTGGGTAAGGCGGTAACTCATGCGCGCTCTCAAATTGACCAAAATCGCGCAAATAGTCATTTAACAATCCGCGTGCTTGCTTACCTGAAAATAGTCGCGTTAATCGCGTCTCGCTACTGCGCTTACCCAGACTGGCATCAAGCAGCGCTTGTTTATACGTATCATTAATAGCGCATGTATCGGTGGTCAAAAAAGCCGTGCCTATTTGCGCCAGCTCAGCACCAGCCGTTTGCACCGCTTTAATCGCTTGCCCCGTCATAATACCGCCCGCTGCAATCAAAGGAATATCGGTGCAAGCACGCGTTTGACTAATCAGCGTCAGTAAACCCAATGGATCGTTTGCGCTTTGTGGCAACCAACCACCGCGATGACCGCCAGCTTCTGAGCCCTGAATACAGACCGCATCGACACCAATATCTGCCCATGCTTTCGCTTCCAACGGATGATTGGCAGTACCGATGACGCGTGTGCCCAAATCCTTTAAGCCCTGCACCTGCTCGGCGCTGATAATACCAAAGGTGAAGCTAGCGACAGGCACTGGATTGTCATACAGCACTTGTAGCTGCTCAGAAAAATTAAATGCGGGACGTTCAGGTAACGCCATGTCTATGTTGTTTTTTTTATAATACTCGTTTAACCAAGTAGGGATTTTGCTATCCAAAGTAGTAGAATCATGCTCAGATAACACCATTAGATTGATCATAAAAGGGCGGTCGGTGAGCGATCTAAGGATATTAATGTGCTCATTTAAAACCGTTGGCGCCGTCGTTCCGCCTCCCAATGACCCCAGTCCACCAAAATTACTTACTGTCGCTGCCAGCTCAGGCGTGGTTGCTCCTGCCATCGGTGCTTGTACGATAGGGTAGGTTAAATCAAAGGTATTTAGTAAGGTCATGACGGGCGTCCTTGTTATGTTATGAGAAAATTTGCATGACTTACTTTAACAAAGCTGAGGGATACGCGTGTTAGAGAATGTGTATTTAGTTATGCAATAAAAGTAGTGGATTTTTATTATGAAACCAATGTTTTTTAAGATTAGTACTCACTAATTGATAAAAAAAGGTCAGCTTTTTAAATCATCAAGGCGATGACCGAAAAAACTGACCCATTTCTTTAAACTTACTTACTGCTTAATTCAACTGCAAAAACCCTTTCGCATTCATCAATAACCCAACCACGTCATCACCACTGATGATCGTAAGGCGCTTATCGAACAATCGTATCCTAACCCACTGGCGGCCACGGACGGTCGGCATCACTGATAATCCATTCTGCCACATAGCCGCTCGGCGCTAGCTTCCAATCTGCTTGATTTAGCACCCCTAAGACACGCGAGGTTTCGATCACTTTGCCGCCCTCGGTGACGCCCGTGCGCAGTAGGGCAGAGGAGCAAGGCTTGCCTTTGACCCACATCGACTGCTCGATATATATCCAGCGCTCATCGAAGCCGACGATACGAGTTTTCATGGTGACTTTATCGAAGGCGCGAATGCGTTTGCGATATTGGATGGTACTGCCAGCGACCACCAAACCCCAGCGCTGCTTTAAGAGCTGTGTACCAAGGCCGCTCCGTACCGCAAAATCGGTACGTCCCATATCAAAAAGGGTCAGGACGCGGCCATTATTCATCTCCAAGAAATTATCAATATCGGTCAGACGACAGCGAAAGCTAATCTCGCTGGTATCTTTAAACGTTAAGGTATTGCCCTTTTTTACTTGTAGTGCGGCGCGAGCGATGGTGCTGGTATAACGAATAAATGGATACATGGCGCAATCTCAAAGAGGTGGAGGTTAAGTAAAAAAAGTAAAGTTTGGCAGAGTGGCAAATGTCATTATCAATGGTTAAACGGCACGCCAATAGACTTAAAATAAGCGCTGACCGTTTCGGGCAACCAGTTGATATCAAATCTTGATTGTTTATAAAGATGCGTCGATTTGTCTTTATCGACGTTATAACGAATAAAGCCCACGTGCCCGCCATGCTCAGTTTCTAAAAGTGTGACAGTATCGGAGACGTCGTTTGGCGTGGCAGTAAACCCAAGGAAAGGGTCGTCTTTAGCGCTGATTAATAATAAAGGTTTGGTTACTTTTATCAAATAAGGCAGCGCCGATGAAGCGTAATAATAATGGTTATTAGAGCGGTAGCCATGACGCGGAGCGGTAAAGATATCATCAAAGTCACTGATACGATTGACGGCTTTGATAGAGTCAATCTCATCTTTGGTGATGTCATTCGCCAAGGCTTTTTTGATAATGGGATTCAGCAGATACGGCGTATAAATACGGTGACTCAAAAAGCTGTGCATACTAAGCGCCGCCGACGACATATCGACAGGCGCTGAAATCACCGCTGCGCCGTCACATAGCGCTTTGTCGCCATATTCGCCCATATATTTTGCCAGTGCATTGCCGCCTAAGGACACACCTACCGCATAGATATGGGCAAAGTTTTTGCGCAAGTTCTCAAGCATATGATGCAGCTCGCCGGTGTCACCGGCGTTATAAAAGACGCGACCGCTCGCAGGAATACCGCCGCAGCTACGAAAGTGGGCGACCACAAAATGCCAGCCCTGCGCATGCATCTGATGGGCCAACGCGCGCGCATAATGGCTGTCGCTACTGCCTTCCATACCATGAAATAGTACGATTAATGGGGTTTGCTCACGCTCGCCATTACCTGCTGAGTTTATAACATCGGCGTCTATAGGATGTGCATCATAAAAGTCATAAGCAATATCACTTTCATCCAAGGAGTCTTTTTCGACCACACGGCGATAAGTCGGCGTTTTAGGGGCAAAAAATTTGGGTAAAATGCTTTGTAGATGTGGATTGCTTAACCAAAATGGCGGTTTAAATGGGGCAGGGGTAAAGGTTTTATGTGGTTTCGATGTTGGCATAAAGGTTTCTTATTTAATGGACGTTAAAAATATCGTTAAAATCGTTGTTAAAAATCAATGCCTTATCATACCGACGGCAGTTGCCAAAACCAATGCTTTTCAGTGAACGCTCAGTGAACGTATGGTCACTCAAAGCAATTCATCTAGAACTACCACTAAGAAGAACTAAGAAAAATGGCTCTACATACATACTTATCAATTATGGCGACTCTAAGACACGCCCATCCATCGCCAGCCGCTCTTTTAAGTGATCGATATCTGCTTCAGCAAGCGTTACGGTCAAGGTCACTTGCTTACTATAAGTCACATCATCAATATGCCCGCCCAAGTCCTCAACCACGTAGCGGCACTGTGCTTCGGTGGCAAACTCAGCGATTATTTGCACTTGCGCCATCGGCACGTACGGGAGCAGTACCATTTCATCGACGGCCGCCTGCGCAGAACCTGCATAGGCGCGGGTGAGACCGCCTGCACCGAGTTTGATACCGCCAAAATAACGCACGACGATGATAATCACATTGCCGATAGATTTATGCTGTAAGACGTTTAATATCGGTCGTCCTGCGGTGCCATTAGGCTCGCCATCGTCGTCAAAGCCTGCGCTGGTGGTGTTATTAGGGTCGCCAATGATATACGCCCAACAGTGGTGACGCGCATCGGCATACTTTACGCGTAGCTGTTCCACGTGAAACATTGCTTGCTCGCGCGAGGTCACAGGATAGGCGTAGGCAATAAACTCAGACTTTTTAATGTCTAAGCGCGCGCTGACCGCATGTTTTAGCGTTTGATAACTCATATTTCATCAGGTCTAAGTTGGATATGGTAAACTTACTTAACTTTCACTGCCTGCCGTATTGGGCGCAGTGTTCATTTAATTTTTTATTATAGTACCACTTCTCACTGTTTAAGACAGCGGACAAGCGCGAGAGCCGTGCTTGTATGGTTGGCTTTTAATACGAAGTTGGTAGTATAAAACGAATGGTAGTCAAGCGTATGCGTCTAGATAAATTTATAAGTAAAGCCACTGAGCTGTCGCGCAAAGAATCAAAGCGGATTTTGCACGCCGGTGAAGTGACGGTAAATGATGCGGTGGTCAAAGATCCGGGGCTGCATGTCGATATTGTCAACGATGAAGTACTGTGGGCGGGCGAGCCATTGTCGGTTGCGACTGGCAATCGCTATATCTTGCTTCATAAACCTGAAGGTTTTGAATGCTCTTTAAAAGCCAAAGAATATCCTATCGTCACCGAGCTAATCGCTGTACCTGAGCTTGGCAGCTTGCGTATTGCAGGACGCCTCGATGTCGATACCACGGGCGCCCTACTTATCAGTGACGATGGCAGCTGGTTACACCGTGTGACCAGCCCTAAACATGAGCATGCCAAAATATACGAGCTCACATTAGCAAGTCCCATGGACAGCGACGCGCAAGCCAATGCCGTCAAAGAAGTGGCTGAAGGTATCCTCTTAGAAGGCGACCACGAAGAAACCAAGCCTGCTACCCTTGAGTTTATCGACGAAACCCATGCACGCTTGACCTTGGAGCAAGGTAAATACCATCAAGTAAAACGTATGATGGGCTATTTTGGTAATCGAGTCACCGAGCTGCATCGCGCTAGTATTGGTCATATCACCTTAGACGGTTTGGATAAAGGCGACAGTCGTTTCTTAACGCCGGAAGAAGTGGCTAAATTCTAAAATTAGGCTCTGCTGCATCTTAAACAGTCATCAAAATTTTCTGCAAAAAAAGCAGCCATGAAAAAGTGCGCTGCTTTTTTAATGTCCACTGTTTACCGTTATATTCCCTGGCTACTGTCTGTGTTGCCTATCTCTTAAAGCTAAGTAGCAGTTTTGCAAAATTAAGCCCTAATACCTTTGCAAAAACTGTCCTTGTGCTAAAGTCTGCCTATCTTTTTTTTTAATCTATATTTTTACATAATATAGTCAGCTTTATTAATAATGAGCATTTTTAAAGTATTGCTATTAAAAATCAATAGGACAGTCTTCTGTGAAATTCTCTCTGTTAAAATCCGCCAGCTTAATCAGTGTCATATTATTGACCACCACCGCTTGTGCGCAGCAAAGCGCTACTGACACTATCAAAAATAATGTCAACCAAGCGCCGCAAAATAGTGCAAGTATACAAAGTACGCAAGCGACTAGCAGTGTGAGCAAAGCTGTCGATAGTCAATTACGCCAACTGCTGAGCCAAGCAGGTATCAAAACGCAAATCACTTCTATTGTGCCCTCTAAATTGCCCAATATGTATCAAGTGAACTTGGTAGGACAGCCGCCGCTCCATATCACTAAAGAGGGTAAATATGTCATCCAAGGCGAGCTACAAAAGAATCCAAGCAAACGCGTCGTCACAAAAACACCAGCGCGTAGCAGCAGCTTGCAAGTGGGCAAGCCCGTCAGTGCCAGCCTGAAATCTGACCTATTAGCAAATATGGGCGCGCTAAAAAACATGAGTACTAAAACGCCGTTCTTTTATACCGCCGTGCCGGGAGTCATTTGGGGTGCGACGCTAGAAGGTGTGCCATTTCTACTATCAGACGATGGGCAATACATCACCGATGGTGAGATATCAGTGATTGAAAACGGTCAGTTTATCGGGCTTGATAGCAACTTTGAGCGCCTTAAAAATCAGTCGGTATTTGCAACCTTAGACCACAGCCAACTGATTACTTATCCTGCCACCAGCCCTGAGAAAGCGGTTATTTATGTCGCTAATGACGTCAATTGTCCTTATTGTCGTCGTCTCCATCAACAGCTACCCATGCTTAATGCCAAAGGCGTGACGGTAAAAACTATCGGTTATCCAATCTATGAAAAGTCGCCTGAGCAAATGCGCGCTATCTGGTGTCAGGGGAGTGAGGACAGCCGCCGCACAGCTTTTGATAAAGCAATGCTACAAGGTAAAATGACACCGGCACCAGCCAGTTGTAAAGCCGATTATGTAACGCCTAACCGTGAAAAGTCAGCAGGGCTTGCGGTCATGGCAACGCCGGCTATTTACCGCGAAGACGGTGTCCTTTATCAAGCAAGCTTTGAGAGCCCAGAGTTTTTAGAGTTCTTGGGTGTGGAGTAAATGATTAAGAAGTCTGTTTATTAAGAGCTCTGATTATTAAAAGCTCTGATTATTAAAAAGTCTATAACATAGAAAGTAACCATTAAAAACTGCCCTATGAGCGATGTCCATAGGGCAGTTTTTAATGGTGCTTAATGATTGATTCTATCAGTCTATCTCAGTAACAGCTATTACAGTAACAGCTATTGCGGTAAAACAATATCAACGATTTTCCAATTTATCAAACCTTCGCGCTGCATCTCGATAGTCAGCGGATAACCTTTCACCTGACCGCTAATGGTAAAGCAGTTAATCCCGCAATAAGCCAGTTTTGGCTTGTCACTATCCGTACCTTGCGCCGCTTGTTGCTCAAGCTCGGCCGCTTGCTTTTGCATGATTTGCTGCATTTGGTTTTTGACCACGGCATTAATGTCGCCGCGCTGAATGATTAAATTTTGAATCAGGTTTTTAAGATCGACTTGATTACTGGCTATCGCCCATGCTGCGGCAAGCTCCTTGGTCGCGGTATTGGCTTGACCTTGGGTGTTAATCAATTTTTCAATATTTTGCGGGGTAATAGCGCCATCGACCGCTTGGATAATAAAGCCGTTGGCCGCTTCGGTTAATGGCGCGCCGCCAAGTTCGGCAACCAATGGGTATTTGGTCATGGTCACTGCAAATTGGCTGGTCAGCTGATTTTGAATACTGGGTCGCACCTGCTCATAATCAATCGCCGCTGCGATCGTTGCACCATCTTTGGCGTCATAGGCATTTTTAAGCTGATAAGCGCTGTAATAAGGCGAACCGCCATAGATAGCGACGGCAATGACAATCAATAAAACAATCAGCTTTTTCATAAAAACACGACCTTAGCGCAAATCTAATGGTTAAAAAATTAAAAACAGTATTTATATATACAGCAATATCGCGCTAAATATTAGCACGCCTACACCTTATAAAGGTATGGAAACCTTTGTGCAATTCTTAATAAATCCTTTTTTAGGGCATCTACAGCCTCATAATTTATAATTTAGACGCCTCAGTGCTTGATAAATCCCGCCATCATCTCCATAAATAGCGCAAACTTTTAATAATTGATTTGACTAAGCAGCATCCCGCCGTATTCGCTCGTAAGATTCATAAGTTATCCTCTTTCTGCTACCTATTCGCCACGTTTCATGTGAAACCTGTAAGTAGGTGCGTGCAGTGCAAAGGAGAAGATTGATTCGGGTTGATGAATCGGCCGTCCGGTGGACTGTGAAGACGATAGGAGAGCCCATGAGTAAGCGCGATTTTTATGAAATATTAGGTGTCAGTAAGACCGCTGACAGCAAGGAAATTAAGCGAGCCTACCGCAAGCTGGCCATGAAATACCATCCTGACCGCAATTCTGATGATCCTGATGCTGAAGACAAATTTAAAGAAGCGTCGATGGCGTATGAGGTATTGAGCGATGAAGACAAGCGCTCAGCTTATGATCGCATGGGACACGCGGCGTTTGAAAACGGCATGGGCGGTGGCGGTTTTGGCGGCGGTGGCAACTTCCAAGATATCTTTGGCGACATTTTTGGCAACTTTGGCGACATTTTTGGTCAATCACGCGGCGGCGGTAGCCGTTCACGCCGCGGTTCAGACTTACGTTATGTGATTGAGCTGACCTTAGAAGAAGCAGTACGCGGCTGTAAAAAAGAAATCAGCTTTACGGCACCTGCGCCGTGCGATACCTGCGATGGTAAAGGCGCAAAAGACGCGTCTGATGTGGTCACTTGTCAGATGTGTCATGGTCAAGGCCAAGTGCGTATGCAGCAAGGCTTTTTTGCCGTGCAGCAGACGTGTCCGCAGTGTGGCGGCTCTGGTAAACAGATTAAAAACCCTTGCTCTGACTGTCATGGCAGCGGCGTAAAAGATAAATCGCGCACGCTTGAAGTGTCTATCCCAGCGGGCGTTGACGATGGTGACCGTGTCCGCCTAGCAGGTGAAGGCGAAGCGGGCGGCGCTGGCGTACAAAACGGTGACTTATACGTTGAAGTACGTGTGAAACCGCACGACGTCTTTAACCGTCAAGGCGCTGACCTCTATATGGACGTGCCAGTGAGCATTACTGATGCGGCACTCGGTAAAGAAGTAGAAATCCCAACCTTAGATGGTAAAGTCAAAATCAAGGTCGCTGAAGGGACGCAGAGTGGCAAATTGCTGCGTGTGCGCGGTAAAGGCGTGACGCCAGTACGTACGACGATGAAAGGCGATTTGATTTGTCGTGTGGTCATCGAGACGCCAGTGAATCTAACGCGCGAGCAAAAAGACTTGTTACGTCAATTCCAAGATACGCTTGATGGTGACAGCAAGCATCAGCAGTCACCCCATAAAAAGTCATTCTTTAAAAAGATTGGTGATTTGTTTGATTGATAGCTAAGCCCTACTGTTTAAGTCATTATAAGGCCTATTGTTTCACGTGAAACAATAGGCCTTTTTGGTGATGCTATAAAAAACCATTTAACCATTATATTTGCTAAACTTATCCTCATAAATTTAATAACCAATCTATCGAAAATAAAACATTTAGGACAAGATATGAGTCAACAAACAGAAGAGCAAACTATTAACGTTGGTGTCATCGGTGCTGGCGGACGTATGGGACGTATGTTAATTGAAGCCGTACAGGACAACCCACAAACCACGCTAAATGCCGCGATTGAGCGTCAAGGCTCAAGCCTTGTCGGCGCCGATGCTGGCGAAGTTGCAGCGATTGGTCGCCTAGAGGTACAGATTGTCGATGATTTAAAAGCCGTTATTAATGACATTGATGTGCTGATTGATTTTAGCTTGCCTGATGCTACCGAACAAAATATGCAAATCTGCGCTGCGAATAAAGTTGCGATGGTGATTGGCACCACAGGTTTTAATGAGCAACAAGAGCAAGTATTAAAAGAAGCCAGTAAGCAAATCGCTATCGTCTATGCGGGTAATTATTCAACGGGCGTTAATTTGTCCTTAAAGCTGCTCGCTATGGCCGCAAAAGCCTTTGGCAATGATGCCGATGTAGAAGTTATCGAAGCCCATCATAAACACAAAATCGACGCACCATCGGGCACGGCTTATATGATGGCAGAGGCGGTTGCAGAAGCGCGCGGACAGAACTTAAAAGACGTTGCCATTTATGGCCGCGAAGGGCAAACGGGCGAGCGCGAAGCTGGCAGTATTGGCATTCATGCGATACGCGGCGGTGAAATCATCGGTGATCATACCGTAATGTTTATCGCTGACGGTGAAGTGGTTGAAATTACCCATCGTGCCCGAGCGCGCATGACCTTTGCCGCTGGTGCGGTGCGTGCGGCAACTTGGGTGATTAAGCAAGAAGTTGGACAATATAACATGCAGGATGTTTTAGGGTTAAATGACTAAAGCCTAAAATATTAAGGTTTCTCATTGATGGTTTGGTAGCGGTTATTTATTGATAAAGCAGAATGACTGCTAGGAGTCAGACATGAATAAGTTTAGCGAACATCTAATAGCCTATTTTAGTCGTACGCTGGCTATGATAAAAGCTACCAAAATCATAAGTTATACGTGTCCGATAGCATTTACCTTAAGTTTAACGGTATTGCCAATCGTCGTACAAGCGGCCGCTTATCAAACTTATGTGATTCATACCTATGGTGGCGAGAGCTTATTACCAGCGGTGCGTCAAGAGTTAAGTAGCAGTCGCGATGGCGGTACGGTGTCGACTTATCAAGATAAGCTCGTATTACATACCACGGCTGCTAATTATCAAAAAGTACAGCAGTTACTTAGTCAGATTGACGGTCAATCGCAGGCGTTGACCGTTGCTGTGCGTGTCGGTAATAGTCGGCAATCCCAAGGTAATATCCAGCAAGGTCGGGTTGTTATTAGTAATCACGGTATTCAAGGTACTGGCGTAATCAACCAAAGTAATAGCCAACAACAAAGTAATAATTTATATCAAGTACAAACCTTGTCTGGCAGTGCAGCAAGCATCAGCACCGGCATGCTTTACTCATTAAACCAAAGCTATATTGCCAATAGCTATCCGACCTATAAACGTCTAGCGGGGCAAATTATTATTCAGCAGCAAGTATTATTGCCGACGACGCAAGGGATTACGGTGATGCCAAGGCTACTACCGAACGGGCAGGTCGAAGTAACATTATCCCAAGTAGAAGAACAGCTCGTGCGCGCTAATCCTTCTTATAATCGCTATGGCTATAATAATAGCGTGCAAGGGCAAATATTGAATAGCACCATTGTCGTCCCACGTGGGCAGTGGGTCAATATTGGACAAATCTCACAAAACAATCAAAGCCAAAGCTCAGGTTATGCCAGTAATAGGACGTTAAATAGCAGTAATAGCGTACCTATTTCATTATTGGTACAGTAGCTGATTATTAATGTTGTCGCGAAGCAAAAATAACAAAGCGCGGCACTGTGATAAGCAGTACCGCGCTTTGTTACTGTTACTGTTATTGATATTAATTGGTTAAAAATTAATCAATATAAACCACCTCTAATGGCGGAAAACCATTGAACTCGACCGACGAATACGAGTTGGTATAAGCACCCGTGGTTAACCAAAAGATTTTATCGCCAATCTCTAGCTCTTCTGGCAACTGATAACCCGCTTCTTCATACATGATGTCGGTTGAGTCACACGTTGGCCCTGCCAATACAACCGTGCCTTCGCTGGTTGAGGTTTCCATTTTAGGCGTATAGACAGGATACTTGATCGCTTCGCCTAGAGTCTCGATTAAGCCTTGGAATAAGCCCACATCGGTATATACCCAGCGCGTCAAATCCGTATCTGATTTACGTGAAATCAGCACCACATCGCTGACCAAGACACCCGAGCCGCCAACCAATGAACGACCAGGCTCAAGGATAATCTCTGGCATCTCATCTTCATTGTAGTCATCAGTCAAATAACTGGTAATCTCTTCTGCATAGACTTTGACCGGATTGACTTCGCTGATATAGTTCGCCGGAAAGCCGCCGCCCAAATTAATCATTTGCAGCTTAATACCTTCCTCATTTTTCATCCAGTCGAACATATATTTGACCTTGGCGAGCGCATCATCCCAAGCAGCCACGTCTTTTTGCTGGCTACCGACGTGGAACGAGATACCATACGGCACCAAGCCCAATTCGCGCGCTTGAATCAACAGGTCAATTGCCATATTTGGATGGCAACCAAATTTACGTGATAGCGGCCATTCAGCGGTTTCAGAGCCTTGTACTAAGATACGCACAAATACTTTTGAACCAGGCGCGTGCTTAGCGATATTTTTTAAATCCGCTTCAGAATCGGTTGCATACAAATCAATACCTTTTTCAAAGGCATATTTGACATGCTGCGCTTTTTTAATGGTGTTGCCATAAGAGATACGCGATGGCTCAACGCCGCAATCAAGCACCCGATCCAGCTCATAGATAGACGCACAGTCAAAGTTTGACCCAAGCTCAGCCAATAAGTTAATGACTTCAACCGCAGGGCTTGCCTTCATAGCATAATGGATTTTTGCCTTTGGAAAAAACCCAACCATTTCCGCATATTTTGTTTTAATGCGGCTTAAGTCGACCACCAAAAACGGGGTTTCGCGACCTTCGGCAGCTTTGGTAAATTTCTGCCAGCCGGCAGGGTCAAAATATTGGTCAATTTTGATCATGGTCATGGTGGGGAAACCTTTAATGAAGACAGTGAATGTCGGAGAATAAAAATAGCAGAGAATTAAAACGTTAGGATATAGAAGCCAATCTTATCATCATAAAGCCATTATTTTTAACGATAATGATAGGACAACAAACGTGGCTTAAAATATAAATGTATTAAGAGTTGGTGGTTTGTGGCTGTTTATCCGCGATTTGCTCGCCCTGTTTTTCGCGTATTTTAAGCACTTTACGCACTTTATCACGCGCCCGCGTTTGTTTAAGACGCGATAAATAATCGACAAAGATGACGCCATTTAAATGATCCATTTCATGTTGGATACAGACGGCAAGTAAGCCTTCGACTTCTTCATCAATTTTATTGCCATTTTCATCCAAGGCCTCGATACGTACTTTGGTTGGACGTTCAACCTTATCATAGACTTCAGGCACCGACAAACAGCCCTCTTCGTACGGCTGCTTTTCTTCTACCAATGGCGTAACTTTCGGGTTAATAAATACCCTTGGGCTGTTTTTATCTTCCGATAAATCCATGACGATAAGCTGAATATGACGGTCGACTTGGCTTGCCGCCAAACCAATACCTTGGGCATCATACATCGTCTCAATCATATCGGCGATTAAGGTTTTGATTTCAGCCGTAACTTCCTTGACAGGCTTAGCAATCGTGCGTAAGCGCGGGTCGGGATAGCTTAAAATAGGGAGTAACGCCATAAGGCTCACCTCAATGATAAAGATAAAATAGGACTGATATTATAAGATAAATGGGGGCAAAAGTAATGCATATCAATAGCCAGTTTTTCTTAGGTAATAACATAAGCAAAACTTATAGCTCATAATCCACATAGAAAGTACAGTCATTAAAAAAGGTCTTACGCTGGGTAAGACCTTTTTTATATGCTCTAATTTATTACAAGTAATGGCTTGCGCTTGTTATACGCGGCGTTTGTTCATAATCATCTCATAGATAAACAGTAAGATAATCGCACCGATTACTGAGAAGATAAGTCCAGTAAAGCCGCCATCAGCATTGATACCGATTAAACCGGCGACAAAACCACCCAGCATCGCACCAACGATACCCAATACGATGGTCATAATCCAACCCATTGGGTCGTTGCCCGGTTTAATAGCGCGTGCCAATAAACCTGCGACCAAACCTACGATAATCATCCAAATAAAGCTCATTGTTATTCTCCTAATTTATTTTAATAAATATTTTTTTAATTAATGATGTCTTATTAATTTTGATGAATACATTGTAGCGATTAGCAGTTATTAAAAATAAGCGCAAAATGTTACCTGTGTAGGGGCTATGTGAGGTAATTAGCTTAATTGCTATGTTGCAGGTAGATTAGGTAAACGAAAGGTTAAAAAGGTAGTCGAGTCGCTAACGTCGTTAAGGATAAATGGCTATTAAAAGCAAAATTAATATGAGAAGCTGTAAAATATAAAATAAAAAAAGCGTAGCTCGTCATCAACAAGTCTACGCTCTAACTTAATTTTTTAGTCAGCTGTTATTTAGATAGATTATTTATTGCTTAAAGCAGCTAATAAACGCTGATGGATACCTTCAAAGCCACCATTAGACATAATCACAATCGCATCGCCGGCAGTAGCATGGCGGCTGATATGATCAATGATATCCTCCACACTAGAGAGTACTTGTTGATTACCAATATTTGGATTAGCTGTAGTGGCAGTCTCGATAACTTCTCTTAGACCCCATTCAAGTCCGGTTGGTTCATACCATAAAGTATGGTCGGCGAGGGCGGCGGATTCAGCCAAGCTGTCTTGGTGAATGCCCATTTTCATGGTGTTGCTGCGCGGCTCGATAATCGCCCAAATCCGTCTGTCTGCCAGTTTCTTTTTAGCGCCATCTAAGGTAGTCGTAATAGCGGTCGGATGATGGGCGAAATCATCAAATACCAAGATGTCGTTGACATCGCCAATCAGCTCCATACGGCGTTTGATACCAGCGAAGGCGGATAATGCTGCGCAGGCGGTTTTGATATCGACACCAATATTATAAGCGGCGGCAACTGCAACTAGCGCATTATTGACGTTATGAATGCCGCTCATCGACCAATCGACGATCGCTGTATGCTCATACTCATCGTCCCCTGCAAAACTGATACTAAATTGACCGCCATCAGCGCTGATAAGCTCGGCTTGCCAGTCGTTAGTGTGCTGTAAATTCTGCTCGTCTTTTTTATAATCAACTGACTGTTTATCAATAACCGCTGTCCGCCAAACTGGCGTCCAAACACCCTTTGCCAACGTCTCTTCTAAGCTAATGGTCGCCGCTGGCATGATGATTTTGCCGCTACTTGGAATCATACGCACCATATGGTGAAACTGGGTTTGGATGGCGTTTAGGTCAGCGAAGATATCGGCATGGTCAAATTCAAGATTGTTTAAAATAGCGGTACACGGGCGATAATGGACGAACTTTGAGCGTTTATCAAAAAACGCTGAATCGTATTCATCGGCTTCAATAACGAAGTAGCCGGTTTTTTCTCCACTGCCATCAACAGTTTTTTCAGCACCCAAGTAACTGCTATGGGCGAAGACTTGTTGCAAACGCTCGTCACTAGTATCAACCAATGGTACGCCGCCAATCAAAAATCCTGTATCAATACCGGCATAATGTAATATCCACGCCAGCATGGTGGTCGTGGTGGTTTTACCATGCGTACCTGCCACGGCAATGACATGGCGTGATTGTAACACTTGCTCGGATAAGAACTGCGGCCCTGAGGTGTAGCGCAGACCGCTATCGAGCATATATTCGATAACATCCATGCCACGCTTCATAGCGTTCCCAACCACTACCAAATCAGGCGCTGGCTGCAAATGTTCGACCAAATAACCTTCGGCAATGGTCACGCCCGCATTTTCAAGTTGGGTGGACATCGGCGGATAGACATTGGCGTCTGAGCCTGTGACAGTATGCCCAAGGCTGCGCGCCAGTAACGCTAGCGAGCCCATAAAAGTACCGCAAATACCAAGAATATGAATATGCATAGATGTTCCGTACACGCTTGAAAAAAGGGAATTGAGCTTGAATGTCAGCCAACAGTGATTAGTAGAGCTGGCAGTTCGGTAGGCAGCCCAATAATCAAAGCCTCATTGTAAAGTAAACACCATAAGATGACCAATAAAAAACGCCTAGTCGGTAGGCGTTGTGTGGACTCTCAATTTGGCTGAGGTAGGCAGTTATTTATTTACGAGAAAGGGTGTAGTCATCGTTAAGATTGGCATCAGTGTCCATCATAATCAAATGGTTGTCACTGATTTTATAGGTTTCGATGTTTTTTCTCTCATAAACGATGGTGATTTTATCGTCATCTTGGCGATAAACCCCTGATTCTAACAAAGGCGGAACGGTCGGCGCCGCATTATTAAAAACACTAGTTTTTAGCACAGAGCCATCAGCGAACAAATTTAAGGTAATCTCGATATTATCGCAAGAAGCGCACGGTACCACACCGCCATAATCGCCCATCAAGGTGGCTTGTAAGCTGCTGTCGCTACTGGCGGCCGAAATCATCGGCGCGCGGCGACTGTTATCACTTGAGTTTGCCGCTGCTATCAGTGATTGGCCTTCTGCATTATTTGTCTCATTCACTGCAGCGTCGGTCAGATTGTTTTGAACATCAATATCCTGCAAGTCAGCAAGTGCCACCGTATTAGTAGTCTGAGCACCTTGCGTTGTTGTGTTATTGGCAGTCGTAGAAGATGAGGCGCTATCACAGCTCGTGAGTAGCAAACAGAGCGGCAGTGCTAGCAAGGGGCGCGTACAGCGTCTCATAGCGGTAATTGCAGCGGAGGAGTAGGGTAAGATAGTAATCATAGCGTTACCAAAAAACATTTTTTAATAGTGGGTTTAAGCCTTGTCAGTAGGATAACTAATTAAAGTCTTGGTAAAAGTTAAAGAAATTGTAAGGGACAATCTTAGCGCCAACAGGCAGCGCTTGCGACCCTAACTTCGTTAAATTATGTGATAAACCTCATGGTTTTGATAACAAATCTCGCGCTGAGGCTTTGCAAACACTAGCTATATACGTTTAAAGTGCAATTAAGACTACCGTTATTCCATTAGGGTAAATAAACACCTTGGATATATCAAAGTGTAAAAGTGACTAGAGCGTGTCGTTAATTAAACCCTATGGCTTTAACCGTGCTAAAAACGCCTGAAATATGAGCCAAAAAAATAACCGTCCATGCATTGTGCAGGACGGTTATTGGCTACTCATAAGGGTAGTAGAAGCAGGTTAGCGGGCAGGGCGCACGATACGCCATAAAATTAATACATGTACCAATATCAAAATGCTAAATAAAATCAAAGATTGCTCAGGGATACTCAAACCCATAAACGTCCACTCAATAGACGCGCATTCACCAGAGCCGGCAAATACTTCTTTTAATACTTGCTGCATCGGTAGGGTATCAAGCCAATAATCTAAGCCGGGTCCACATGAGGGCACTTGGTCGGCGGGCAAATGCTGTAGCCATACGTGCCGACCGGCAACTACTGCTGCCCAGCCAATACCTGCCAAACTGCCAAGCCACAATAGTAAGCGGACGATTTTTGATTTTGGGTCAAATATAGCGGCAATCAAAGCAAAGCCGCCCATAACCATCAGACCGATGCGCTGAAAGATACATAGCGGACAAGGCGAAAACCCCATATAACGCTGTAAGAAAAATAGCGCAAAGCTCATGCCGATCACGGCCATGATTACTAAAAACACTTGTAGATTACGGTAAGTGGTCAGCTGTCGCATGGGGCGAATACTCTTATAAAGTGCTCATTGATATAGGATAAAACTAACAAAAAGTAGACTGTTAAAAGGTCAAATTAATCAACCATTAACGGTACTGTTGTAAAAATTCCATAAAATCTTCGGTTTCGGCAGCTTCAAGCTCTGCCTGCTGCAAGATAGATTTTTCCGCCAGTACTTCATATTTGGCTTGGGTGTTTGGGCTCAACGTCTGCTGTAATATCGACTCACGATGCTGCTGCGCCAAAGTAAAGCCAAGCTGCCACAAGCTACCCAAACGTTCACTATCCGAGTTCACTTGTGCTGAGATGGTTGACTCAGGATGCCCCGCTTTACCTTGCATCAAGGCAACCGCTGTCCGATATTCATTACCCCCATAATGCGCGTCAAGCAGCTCTGCCAATGGCTGCATACGGCTTAAGTGCATAAGCATCCAGCTTTCAAGGGTTTGCTCATCACCATTATTAATGATTTGCAAGTTTTCGCGGCGACCTTCGTTGACCACGCGCTCGACATTAACCGCCAACGCTTCTTCTTCTGCTGGCATGAGCTCTGGCGAATCACTGAGCAGGCAGTATAATGCCATCACTTCTAAAAAGCAGGCGCTAGATAAACGAATGCCAATATCGCTATAAGGGTCAAGGTCAATAGCACGAAACTCAACGTAAGCGATACCGCGGCGCTCAAGCGCTTCGGTTGGGCTCTCGCCACTCATCGCGATTTGTTTGGGGCGAATCGGACTATAGTATTCATTTTCTATTTGTAGAATATGGTCATTGATTTGTATCGGATTACCGTCGTCATCATCTAAGCCAAGTTTCTCAAAGCTTGCATGCGGGGTCTGAATCGCACGGCGCAGTCCTTTGATATACTCGGGCAAATTATTATAACGAATATCGAGATGTTCTTGCACGCTGTTGGTATAGCCTAGCTTGCCCATACGTAGGCTGGTCGCCGTCGGTCTATAGTAGGTTGAGTCATTGAGCAGCTCAAGATCATGGTCGATACCTGACACAAAGCACGGACAAACGCTAGGGCTTGCCCCTAATAAATACAGCACCAAACTGGTCAGACGTTTAAAGTTACGAATCAATCCCAGATACTTGTCATTTTTAAATTCTGTCAGGGTCAAATCTTGCGCGTTTGGCGTTTGCGCTTGCCATGCGGCAAATAAATCATCGCCAAATGACAGGTTATAATGTAAACCAGCAATCGTCTGCATTCGGCGACCATAACGGATACCAAGTCCACTACGGTAGAGGGTTTTTAGCTTACCCGTATTAGAGCTGCCATAGTCTGCTAGCGGAATATCTTCATCTTTTGATGACAGCATACACGGCATTGACAATGGCCACATCAGCTCGCCTTCAGGCATACCTTGATAAACCAATAAATGCAATTGGCGCAACATGGTTAGCGTTTCTTTTGGAGAGGTTTTTGGGTCAGTAATAAGTTCGAGCAGACTTTCAGAGTAATCGGTGGTGATAAATGGATGGGTGAGCTTGGAGCCAAGCTTGGCTGGATGTGGGGTTTGTGCCAAGTAGCCATCAGGTTTAACCCGCAGCCCTTCTTTTTCGATACCGCGCAGCATGCCGCTTAAATGCTTGCTATCAAACCAGTTTGGAATTTTAAAATCGACAAAGCTGCTCGCAAAATTACTCATAATAGTCATCTGTTGTTATTAGTTATGGTCGGTCGCCACGCAATCGCTGTGCAACCGAAAAAATGGGTTATAGAATCACGTCAGTTTAGCCCAAAGCCGCCCCAAAAACCACGTACAATTACAAATACAGTAAGCTTCACTGGCGCTCAAATAACGGTTGTTTGGTTTATAAAATTGGTTAAGCGGCACAGCTATTAGTCAAATCTACTGCTCTAAATCAAACAGCTATAAAGCAAAAAAAACATCTAACTTATCAGGTAGATGCTTTAGATAACTCATTACTTAATATAAACAGGCTTACGAAAATTCTAATTCCGTCTCAAAACCTTTTAGAATATGACGCGCCATTGCAAGGTTTGATTTTTGACGGTCAAGTACAAGGTATAAAAATAAGCTGTCATTACGTACCAATGGACGTAGCAAATGATACTGCTTGCTCAAAGTGATAAGAATGTCTTCGATGTTCTCATCTAAATTTAGCGCTGCTGCTACTTTGCGCTTAGAGCGTAGTACTTCGGTGTTGCCAGCCGCTGCTAGCTCAAGGTCGATGCCAGAGCCAAGCGTGGCCATTGCAAGACCAGATTATCGGTCAAAAACGACTTTTTCAGTTTACGATTGTATACTTAAATTATCCCAACAATACTATATTGCTTTTAAGATAAAGCCGTCATTTCGACTTATTTAACTCGACTTGCTTAAAGAGAAAACGATGAACCGCAGCCACAGGTCGTGGTGGCGTTTGGGTTGGTGACAATAAAGCGTGCGCCCTCTAAGCCCTCGGTATAGTCGACGGTCGAGCCTTGCAAATACTGATAGCTTAGCGAATCGACGACTAAGGTCACATCATCATTATCAAAATTGGCATCATCTTCATTGAGCTCATTGGCAAAGTTAAAGCCATAAGAGAAACCTGAACAGCCGCCGCCCGTCACATAGACACGCAGCATCAGATTGCTATCACCTTCTTCTTCACGTAGGCGACGTACTTTTTTTGCCGCGCTGTCGGTCAAGTTTAAGGCGGTTGGGTCGACTGGTTGACTTGTGCTTGGATTAAATTGATTGGCTGATTCGTTCATATCTACCTCAGTTGCTAAAATCAAATGATTTGTTTTTTATTTCTGCGAGGTCGTCTATTTATACTGGATAGGGCGACTGATAAGTAGCGGCTGATAACGCCTAGGCTACGGTAAAATTTTTTATATTTGTTAAGGCATTTAGCAATGTAACATTTTAGCAATATAACTTAGCATTGAAATATTGTGGCATAGCGGTTTGGCGAATAGCACTGCGGCCGCTACTTAACTTTAAAGGCCCAATTTCAAATACCTAACTGCATGATGTCAATAGTGTTTTACTAGTATAACATAATTGGGGTGCTGATTGATTTGTCAAGGGTGACAGCAGGGTTTGCAACTATATAGTAGTTTTACATGTCAAATAGCGGTTTTAATTACCAAATTTTTAATCGTTCGTAAGCCATTATGATAGCAAGTGGTTTTTAGCCGTATAAAGGATTGAATTTAAAATAGTTATTTAATCGTTTGCCTATGCGCCAAGCGTTTGAAATAATAGCCGCCTGTAAACATGCCAGACGGATGTTTTTATTGCCTTATGTTTTATATTATTGTTGAGATGAAGAAATTATATGATCGAATTTAAAGACGTTGGCGTTCGCCGTGATGGTCGTGAGTTGTTTGCAGGGGCAAGCTTTCAGCTCCATCCGGGCCATAAAGTTGGCTTGACGGGCAATAACGGCACCGGTAAATCGACCTTGTTTGCCTTATTATTGACGCAAATGGGCACCGGCGATACCGAAGTGACGCTTGATAGAGGCGAAGTCAGCATTCCTGATAGCTGGCAGGTGGCTCACATGGCGCAGGAAGTCGGGGCGAGCACGCAGACGGCGATAGATTATGTGCTAAGCGGTGATGAGCAGTGGTATGAGATTAATGCGGCGTTAAATGATTTAAGCAGTGTCAGTGACGATCAGATTGGCGTATTGCATCAGCAGTTTGATGAAATTGACGGCTATCGGACGCCGACCAAAGCGGCCCAAATCATGGCAGGTCTTGGTTTTAAGACCAGTCAGCATGAATTGCCCGTTGAAGGGTTCTCGGGTGGTTGGCGTATGCGTTTAAACCTTGCCAAAACCTTGATGAGCCGCGCCGATTTAATGCTCCTTGATGAGCCAACCAACCATTTGGATTTGGACGCCATTCTTTGGCTTGAGACCTGGATTAATGCTTATACCGGTTTGGTAATTGTTATCTCGCATGACCAAGCGTTTTTGGACGCCACCGTCGGTCATATCTTGCACGTCGAACAACAAAAAATCACCCTTTATACGGGTAATTATCAGCAGTTTATCCGTACCCGTCACGAGCGTATGGCGCAGCAGCAGCAAGCGTTTGAGAAGCAACAAGCGACCAAAGCCCATTTGGACGACTTTATTCGTCGTTTCCGTGCCAAGGCCAGTAAAGCCAAACAAGCGCAAAGCCGCATCAAGCAGCTTGAGCGCATGGCAGAGCTGTCGCCGATGATGGCGGACAATCCGTTCTCGTTTCGCTTTTATGAGCCGGCCAATATGAGCTCGCCGCTGATAGAAATGAGCAATGCTGATATCGGCTATAGCGAGACGCCGCTTTTGCATAATGCCAACGTCCAAGTAACGCCCGACACCCGCCTCGGTTTGTTGGGAATGAATGGCGCTGGTAAATCGACCTTGATTAAAGCCTTGGTTGGCGAAATTGGTATTTTATCAGGCAGCTATCGCGTCTCTGACACCTTAAAGCTTGGCTATTTTAATCAGCATCAAATGGATACTTTAGACGCCGCAGCGACACCGATGCAAATGCTGCGCCGCCTAGCAGGTAAAACCTCTGATGCCGAACTGCGCTCGTTCCTTGGCAGTTTTGACTTTCGCGGCGACCGTATCGATACAGCAAGTGAGCTATTCTCTGGTGGCGAGCGCGCGCGTTTGACTTTGGCATTAATCGTTTGGCAGCGTCCAAACGTGCTGGTTCTCGATGAGCCAACCAACCATTTGGACTTGCAAATGCGTCAGGCTTTGACCATCGCCCTGCAAGGGTTTAAAGGGGCAGTGGTGCTGGTATCGCATGACCGTGAGCTGATTGCCAATGTCTGCGACGAGCTGTTTTTAGTGCATGACGGCCAAATCGACGAGTTCGATGGCGATATCAGCGACTACGGTAAATGGCTAGCAGAAAAGCGCAAACAAGAAAATGCCTCGGACAAAAATACCGGTAAGAAAAAGAACAAAAAAGACGATAAGAAATCTGTTTCACGTGAAACAGATACAGGTTCGGCAAACAGTCAAATAACCAAACCATCAACCAGCCAATCAGGCAACCAAGTGAGCAGTAAAGCGTCAACTGCACCTGCAAGTAATAAAGCCGCTCAGCCTTTGATTAGCAAAGAAGAGCAGCGCAAATTGGCCGCTGAGCAGCGTAAGCTCACCGCACCGATACGCCGTGAGATTGAAAATACAGAAAAAGCTTTGGCTAAAATTGATGAAAAATTGGCCATCTTAGAAACCAAGCTTGCCAATACTGAGTTGTACGAAGAAAGTCGCAAAGCTGATTTATTGCTGTTGTTAGATGAGCAAACTGCGCTCCAGCAGCAGCATAGCGACAATGAAGATAAGCTGTTGCTAGCGATGACAAATTTAGAAGAAATGGAAGCGCGTTTTCAATAAAAAATTGTCAAGGTAGGGTGACAGCGTGATTGTTTAAGCGCTTAATATAGTGACTGTAAATATAGGGACTATAAAAACTCGTCGATATAAAAAAAGGGAGAGCCTGAGCTCTCCCTTTTTTATGCCATTATTCCATACGGTATTTACCATCTCCATAAGACAGTATTTTCATAGTAGTTGTGCAAAGTTCGCAGTTTATTTGACCAGCAGCGGCTTTCGATAAATCCAATATACGACCTTTAATATAAGGTCCTCTATCGGTAATTTTTACGATAACGCTCTGCTTTGTCTTTTTGTTAGTCACTTGTACCTTCGTACCAAACGGCAGCGTTTTATGCGCGGCGGTGAGGGAGTTCATATTGAAGATACTGCCACTTGCGGTACGTTTGCCGTGGAACTTACTACCATAATAACTGGTGTTGCCGGCAAAAACGGTCGTACTTAACAGTAGCGATAAAGTGATGACTAAAGACTTGATTAAATAAGACATTTAATACCTATTTCTTGTTGATGAGATAGACAGATACTCTTGCCTATGTTATCCATACTCCCTGCGAGTACAAATAATAAAGGCATTTTACAAGAAAGAGCTTGTTATACCCTTACAGGTATGTAAAAGAACTACTAAGGTCAAAAGTGCGCTGTTATGCCTGCAAATCTATGATTCACCATAGCTCAATCCTCTTAACCACTCTTTAATTTTGTTAACAATATCTCCATTATTACTTATAAATATAGCCTTTATACTTAAGGTAACTATTTATTTGTCTAACAGTTTGGGTTGGTATTGTTGGCCGTTTATTATTGTTATGATGGTACGTAGACGACAATAACAATGATAACGACAATGTTAATGTCAATACGTTATATCGATCTCATACAAACCGGTCCATCGTTTCGTTTATATTGGCATAGCAGTCTTATTCACAGGCTTTTATATTGAGGAAAAATAACATGGCAGAGAAAAATTACTATGACATTTTGGGCGTCAAAAAAGATGCCAGCGATGCTGAGATTAAAAAGAAATATCGTAAGCTGGTACGCCAATATCACCCTGACGTCAGTGATGATCCAGACGCTGATAATAAAATCGCGGAAATCAACAATGCTTATGAAACCCTCAGGGATAAAGACAAGCGCGCAGAATACGATGCCATGCTAGACAACCCTTTTGCCGGTGCAGGTGGCGCTGGTGGCTTTGGCGGTTTTGGTGGGCAATCTGCGGGCGCTGGCGGCCAAGGTGGTTTTCGCTGGGAAGACATCAAAGATCAGTTTGGTGAAGGTGAGGCTTATGGTGGTGGCGGTTTTCGCTTCGATGATATTTTCTCCGCTTTTGGCGGCGGTGCGCGCGGACAATCGCAGCAGGGTGGCTTTAGGTCGCAAAATAGCCAAGGTCAAGACCAACATGCGGAGATTGCCGTGGATTTGGCTTCGGTCTATAGCGGCGATGATTATAGCATCAAGTTAAATGTGCCCGTTCGTCAGCCAAATGGTAGTGTCGATTATGAAAATAAAACCCTTAAAATAAAAATTCCTAAAGGCATCACCGATGGCAAGCAAATCCGCTTAGCAGGACAAGGGGCAGCTGGTATCGGCGGTGGTAAAAACGGCGATTTATTTTTAAAGGTTAAAATCAGTCACGCTGATAATATCCGTATTGAAGGCGCCGATGTTTATCAAACCGTTAATATTGCGCCTTGGGAAGCGGCGCTCGGTGAAAAAATTAATGTCAGTACCCCAGCGGGCTCGCTTGGGGTGACGATTCCTAAAAACAGCAAATCAGGTAGCAATTTACGCCTAAAAGGTAAAGGTATTCCTGCGAAGCAAGCGGGCAATCTATATCTGACCCTAAATATCGTCAATCCTGATGTCAGCAGCGAGGCGGCCATAAAAGCGTATGAACAGCTTAAAGAAGCGTTTGCTGATACCAATATCAGCCGTTAACGACGGGTATTAACGTCTGATATTAACAGCTATTATTAACGATTGGTGCTATCAGTTTTTAACTGTGATGAATCATGAATAATCGCCCTGTAATAGAGATAACGACCATACGATAAAATAAAGCGCAAACGAGGATAATCATTATGAAACACTCGCCTGAATTTACCGACATTATCTTGAGCCTAGATGAGCTCGTATCTGCCTGTGGGCAAGAGCGCCAATGGGTCATCGAATTGCTTGAAGAAAATATTATCGAATATGATGTACCAGAGCGTCAGCAGTTTACCGGTTATCAGCTGACAACCGTACGCCGTGCCTCGCGCCTCAGCCGTGACTTTGAAGCCAGCGTGCCGGCGATTGGTTTGATACTGGAGTTACTAGATGAGGTTGAGCAGCTGCGCCAATTTAAGCGCCAGCTTGATATGCAGATGCCGGTGATTGAAGTAGACGTCGAGCATTTAAAATAGCCAATGTCTTATCATTACCCATAAAAAAGGGTCTCTAAATGAGACCCTTTATACTATTAAAAATACCGCTTTAAAAATGACAGTTTTTCATTAAAACCAACGTCAATAACTAACAACTAACAACTAACAACTAACGCGCATATTTTGGATCAGCGGCAGCGGTAAATAAGACGTCTGTTGATGAGTTTAAGGCAGTTTCAGCGGAATCTTGTACCACCCCGATGATAAAGCCAATTGCCACCACTTGCATGGCGATGTCGTTTGGAATACTAAATAAGCTCGCAGCTAATGGAATTAAAAGTAGCGAACCACCAGCCACACCAGAAGCGCCGCAAGCACTAATCGTTGCGACCAAACTTAGTAGTAGCGCTGAGGCAAAGCTTACTTCGATACCAAGTGTATGCGCTGCTGCTAGCGTTAAGACGTTAATGGTAATCGCCGCACCCGCCATATTGATGGTTGCACCTAGCGGAATGGTGACTGAATAAGTGTCTTCGTGTAGACCCAATTTACGCGCAAGGTTCATATTAACCGGAATATTGGCGGCTGATGAACGGGTAAAAAACGCGGTAATCCCCGATTCACGCAGACAAGTAAATACCAGTGGGAAAGGGTTTTTACCCGTCTTAACTAAGACGATAATAGGGTTGACTACTAGCGCAATAAACAACATACAACCGACCAGTACCATCAAGATGCGCGCATAACCTGCTAGGGCGGCAAAGCCTGTCTCAGCGACGGTATTGGCAACCAAGCCTAAAATACCAAATGGCGCTAGCGCAATGACCCATTTGACCACTTGCGAGATGGCATCAGAAAAATCACTGACCACGGCTCGCGCGGTATCGCTGGCTTGACGTAGGGCAAAACCAATGATGATTGCCCACGCTAAAATACCAATATAATTGGCATCAGCGATAGCCTGCACAGGGTTGGCAACCAAATTCATCAGCAAGTTGGTGAGTACTTCTTGCAGGTTAGCAGGGGGTACTTGCTCAATGTTGGCATTGACCAATATTAGCTCGGTAGGGAATAAAAAGCTTGCGCCAACGGCGGTCAGTGCTGCCAAAAAAGTGCCAAACATATACATAATCAACACCGGCTTGACATACACTTCATTGCCACTGCGATGTTGGCTAATCGCTGCCATAACCAAAATAAAGACCAATATCGGCGCGACTGCTTTTAGCGCGCCGACAAATAGCGTCCCTAATAGGCCCAGCGCAACACCGATATTTGGTGCCAGCCAGCCAATCAAAACGCCTAATATTAAACCGATAATAATAAGCGGCACCAGCCCTATACGCTGGTACATCGCAATCAATGAACGCATCTATACACCCTCGACTTTGTCAATAAATATAAAATTTATAATAGAACGGAAAAGTAATCGAAGGATGGTAGCATTTTTTTAAGATAAACGCCTACCTTTAACCCATGCCTACCTAGGCACATAAGGTCAAGTAAAAGTGCGCAATGTGAAAAAATAGAAGTGTTTTTTAAGAAAAAAAATAGATAAGGTTTATCGATTAAACCTTAAAATGGGTCAGCTCATAGCCCAATTGTTGATAAGCTTTATATTTATGCCGACCTTCTTGCGTACTCTCAGGGTCAGGTTTTATCAGCTCAAGCACCCGAGTAGGTTGGGCGTTATTGGTCGCTGCCATAAAACGATTGACAGGATGGATAGTGGTATTTAAGACAATGCCTTTAAAATCCGCTGGCATATAACTGCTAAGTAAAACAGGGGCTAATGGCTCGTTATTCTCTTGAACAGATTTACTAGCATCTTTAGGCTCAGAAATAGTAGCATGCAAAAGTCGCTGATGCGGTATAAAGCTTGCGGCATCATATGACCATAGCGCCTCATCAAGCGTCGATAGCAATTCATCATCTTTATCAATGAGAATCAACAGCGACTGGCTGCTTTTATTCAGCGCGGTTTGGGTCAATTGACAAATAAAGCCCAAGATATCTTGGGCTTTACTTTCACTTAAAATATAAAAACTGATATTCATAAATTCATTTTCATAAATTGGTATTTTACCAATAGATTATTGATAGCGGATTAGGCATTGTTTGCGCTGTTTTTGAGGTATTGCATAAATAGCGGAACAGGGCGACCAGTTGCTGCTTTGTCTTTACCTGAATTCCATGCCGTACCAGCGATATCCAAATGCGCCCATGCTTGACCTTCTTCAACGAAGCGCGATAAGAAACAAGCGGCTGTGATAGCCCCGCCACCTTTACCACCGATGTTTTGCATATCAGCGATAGGCGAGTCAAGCTGCGCTTGATACTCATCATCTAACGGCATATGCCAGATTAAATCGCCCGACAAATGACTGGCGTTTTCTAATTCAAACAACACGTCTTCGTCATTACTAAATACCGCTGAGCGCACGTGACCTAAGGCAACCACACAAGCGCCGGTCAACGTTGCCACATCGATAATGGCTTTTGGATTATAGCGCTGTACGTAGCATAATGTATCGGCTAACACCAAACGACCTTCGGCATCGGTATTTAAGATTTCAACCGATTTGCCATTCATGGCTTTGACGATATCGCCTGGGCGCGTGGCATCACCTGATGGCATGTTTTCTGCACAAGCAAGCGCACCAACGACGTTGATCGGGAGACGCGCTTCACATAAAGCTTTAATCGTACCGAGTACTGACGCTGAACCGCCCATATCAAATTTCATCTCATCCATCGCCGCACCAGGTTTGATTGAGATACCGCCTGAATCAAAGGTCACGCCCTTACCGACTAAGACGATAGGCGCATCATCATTGACAGTTTTTACATCGCTGTTTTTGTCAGATTTTTTACTAGCAGCTTTGGTCGGTAATTTATCCGCCAAGGCTTTTAGACCGCCTGTTACTTTTGCACCACTATTGGCGATTTTGCTAGCGCCGACTTTAGCGCTAAAGTTAGATTTACCGCGGTACTCTAACAATACCAATTTGCCTTCTTTGGCTGAACCTTGGGCAACCGCTAAGAAGCAGTTCATACCCAGCGCTGACATCTCATCTTCACCCAAGACGGTGACTTTTAATAAGTCAGGATAAGCTTTAGCAAGCGCTTCGGCTTGTTCGGCCATGTAAGCAGGGAAACAGATATTGCCCGGCTCATTGGCGACATCACGGGTCAAGCTTTGACCAGCGAATACCGCTTCGGCAAATGTTAACGCAGCTTCTAATGACTCGTCAGCCAATAAATAGATGTCGGTTAAAACAGGCGTGCTTTGTTCAGATTTGTATTTATCAAAACGGTAGCTTGCTGCCAATAAATTAAGGGCAAACTGGCTGAAATGATTTTCTTCTAAAGCATCACCTAAAGCAACGGTGATAGAGTCAACACGTTTTTGCGTGCTTTGATAGATGGTATTGGCGATTTTTTGCAATACGCTGTGACCAAGCTTATCAAGATTACCCACACCAACGAGTAATAGCTGTACTGGGTTTTCTTTCGTGGTTTTCTTGTCGCCAGCGAGCGCATAATCAGCGACGGTTTCGCAGGCTTTACCATTAAAATGTGATACTTCCATCAATTGCGCAATACGGCTTTGATAATCGCTCAATTGCGCTTCAGCTAAGATGTTTTTCTTATCATCGATGAGCACCACAAGACAGGCAGCGTCTTTACTTTTGGCTTCTTTTTTAAGTATTTTTTGTGTATGGGTTTTTGGCAGGGTTTGCGTTAATTTAATATTCATATAGTTATCCTTATTAGAGTTATGAAATGACGTATTTTATTAATGTATTTGTGCTTTTTAAAATAATACTTTTTAAATGCCGTTACTTATGCAGCTAGCACAATAGTGTAGCATATTGCGAGGCGAGTGCGCAGCGAGCGCGGCGTCGCTATCCATATAGCAATTCTATATTTTTTTGAATCGACTACCTATTTATTTGTGCTGTTTAAAGTATTTGTACCATTTAAATTTGGCAGAAACAGTAGTTTAGCAACAAAACCTAAAAAAGCGCGGCAAAGGATACCAAGGACAAACAAACTTTGCTAAATAGTATAAAGCAAACATACGGCGTAAATAGTTAACAGATTCATCCATAGATTAAGGTATTCTTATAAATAATATACGCTGTAGGCTTTGTTAGTTTTAGCTATTATGAACCAAATAATCAAGGCTTATAGCAAGATGCATGCAATGTTTTCCAACACATTTCACAGCCATTTTTGAGCAAAATATGCTAGGATTAGCGGTTATCTTTATCGCTACTGTTTATAACATAGCGCCAGTCAAACTGCGCTAAATTGTGCGCATACCAACCTTTTTCTAAAGAGTGCCTATTGTGATATTACGCCGCTATATGACTCAACAAGTTGCCTCAACGACCGCTTTGGTGTTGGGGTTTTTAGTGGTGATGATGCTCGGCGGCCGCTTAATCCGTTATTTCGGCATTGCCGCAGAAGGCAATTTAGACATCAGTTTATTATTTACCATCATTGGTTATAATTTGCCCTACTTTTTAGAGCTTATCCTGCCATTGGCGTTTTTTATCGCACTCATGCTAGTATTCGGGCGCTTATACGTCGACCAAGAGATGGCGGTGATTAATGCCAGCGGCGTGTCGCGTGGTAAGCTTGGACGTTTGATGACGCCGCTGATATTGGCATTATTTGTTGGAGAGGCGGCCTTATCTATTGTTGGAAAACCGTGGGGCGTACGCTCATCGGAGAGCGTGTGGCAACAGCAAGCGTTGACCAGTGCTTTTGATTTGATACGTCCCAATCAGTTTATCAGTAGTGGCAATTATCATTTATATGTCGGCAGCTTGAGCGATGATAAAAAACAATTGCAAGATGTGATATTGATTCAATCTGAGCCTAAAGCCAAAGGCAGTACGGCGAAAAACGCGGCCGCTGATGTAAATAATAATATCGACCCAGAAACCGCTGAGCAATTAAATATCCCAGAGCTGCCAAACGCGCTTATAAGCAACAATGCTATCAGTAAAGATACCATTACCCTTGCCAAACGCGCTCAGCAAGTAGATACCAGCAGTAGCGGCGTTACTCAACTAGATTTGTTCCAAGGTCGCCGTTATGAAGTCGGCGCAGGCAGTCTAAAATACAACCAAGTGGGCTTTGATCGCTACCGTATCACCTTGACCGAATCTTCCAAAGAAGTCATCACCGAAGCCAATATTGAAACCCAAGCGATAGGTCCATTATGGCAAGCCGCAACGGGCAGTACAGCAGTAAATAGTGAAAACGCACTTCGAGCGGCGCAAGGGGAGCTTGGCTATCGTCTGGCTTTGCCTTGGCTCATGATTATCGCACCGATGCTCGCCGTGCCACTGGCGCAAGTACGTCCGCGCCAAGGTCGCTGGTTGCGTCTATTCCCATCGATTTTATTGTTTGTCAGCTGTGCGCTTGGCATTATTTCACTCAAAAACGCGGTAAGCAAAGGCAGTGTTAGCGTTTGGGCGTATGCATGGCTGGTTTTAGGGTTTATGGCATTAGCGCTTTATATGAATTGGGGCAGCCGCGTCCAGCATCGTTTGCGCTTTCGCAAACCAGATGAGCTGTTAACCGTTAGCGAGCATCAAGGCAATATTGACCATAAAAGTAATGGCTCACAAGGAGGACAATCCTAATGAGCGCTTTATTCTCTAAATCATCATCGTCTAATTCATCAAAGCCAAATTCGCCAAGCCCTAAGCTAAAGCTTGCGCCAAAACCGACCAATCTAAAGGTGCTGAACCGCTACGTCAAGCTCAATGCTTTGCTCGCCATCATCGGCGCGGTTATAGGCTTGTGGGCATTGCAGCTGGTATTTTCTTATTTGTCTGAGCTGGATTCGTTAGATGATAACTATACGATGGGCGAGGCGATTAAATATATTTTTTATCGCTCGCCGTACTTCTTAGAGCAATTTATCCCAACGGGTGCGTTACTTGGTGCGGTGGTTGGTTTGGGTTTACTTGCCAATAAAAGTGAGCTGGTCGTCATGCGCGCCGCTGGCGTCAGTGTTTATCGTATCGTCGGTTGGGTGTTGCAGCCGGCCTTGATTTTTGTGCTATTGGCATTGGTGATTAATCAGTTTGTCCTACCGCATTCTAATCAATTAGCGCAAGAAATTAACGATCAAGACAATAGCTCGCTTGTCACCTCGGTACGCGGTTATTGGACAGTACAGCCACGCTTTGAGAGTACAAAAGACGGCAGTGCCAAGCCAGATGGCAGCGATATTTTGTATATCGATTATGCCGATGTGAAAGGCAATATCGGCGAAGTTAAACGTTGGCATTTAGACAATAATGGCAATCTGCAAACTGCTATTCATGCCGAGGGCGGCAAATATATCGGCCGCGAAGCAATAGATACTAATAGCAGCAAACCGAGCGAGCAATATCGTTACGAGTGGCAGCTGAATAATATGACCAAGCTGATGATTGGTCAGGGCTTTGAGAGTAGCCAAGCTATCGCACCGTCAGATACCTTGAGTTTGCCCTTCGCGCCTGAGTCGGTGTATTTACTCACTCGTAAGGCCGAAGATTTGTCATTGACTCAATTATATGAGCATCGCCAATTTATGCGCCAGCAAGGCACGCGCTCGTTAAGTCATGAGTTGGCCTTTTGGCAAAAGCTGCTGTCACCATTATCGATTTTATCGCTAGTGATTGTTGCCTGTTCATTCGTCTTTGGCTCACTACGTACGCATAGCTTGGGCTTACGCATCGTCGTGGCATTGCTATTTGGCTTGCTGTTTAGTTATGTGCAAGACTTGGTTGGCTTTGTCTCATTGGCGACTGGTTTTTCGCCGTTATTAATGGTGCTATTACCGATTATCGCCAGTGCGATATTGGGCGGGTATTTGTTGAAGCGGCAAATGTAGTTTTAAAAATATAATTGTAAAAATATAGTTCTAAAAATTTAGGTAAAAAAACCCGCTAACACGATGATGTGTTAGCGGGTTTTTTTGTGCAGCTTTTAAGTTGCTTAAGCTTAGTCTTTGGTCGCCATGGTAATGGTATAGGTTTTACCTTGTTTAACCTTTTCGCTATTGCCAAAGACTTCGGTAAACGAGCGCTTCATAAACTGACGTAAACCATTGATTGTCACTACATAAAAACGCCCACCTTGACGCATGCGCGCATAAGCATCAAGGAAATACAGATAATGCTGCTCTTTGCCGACTTTAGCGGGCAAGTTCGACATCACAAGGCTAAAGTCTTTGTCTTTTGCCACATGGTTAAAGCCATTTGATAAATGTACATCGACATTCTTTAGACCGTTTTTCTCGCAATTCAAGCGCGCATATTCTACCGCCATAAAATCCTTATCAATTAAGGTATGCTGACCATTCGGGCATTCACGCGCCGCCGTCATCCCAAGCACGCCATAACCACAGCCCAAATCGATCGAATCATCGTCCGCTTGAAAATCCACGTAATCAAGCAGCATCAAGCTACCATCATCGAGCTTTTGCGGTGAAAAAATACCCCACGTGGTCGCAAAATCAAACGGCTTGCCCAGCACATCTTGGCGAAAATGAATGTCTTCACGCCAGTGTTCGGCGCTTTTTAATAGGTCAGCAGGGGGACGGTGGTTTGTAGAGTGGCTCATGGGATTCTCGGATAGTAGATAGGTAAAAGGTTAATAAACTATGGCAGGTATTGTAACGAGAAAAGGGCAGGTTTGCAGCTAGGGATTGATAGAATTGTAGCAAGGGTTGAAGAAAAGAAGTAGGGTGCGCCTAGCGCACCTTAATCAAGACAATATCTAACATGGATACGCAAGGCGCATTCTACTTCCCCAACCGCTTCTTTAATAAATGATCAAATATAAACGGACCAAACGGTAAGAACGAGCCAAGCACACCTGCAGGCATTGCCCATAGCGGCATTTTTATTTTGCTCGTTGCAATCAGCAGTACCAAGATATAGGCGATAAACAGTACCCCATGCGCCATACCGACATATTTTACGGCTTCAGGAATGCCCATCATATATTTTAGAGGCATGGCGATACCAAGCAATAATAAAAAAGACGTGCCTTCCAAGTAACCCATGATGGTCAGGTTTTTGAGGGCAGAATTTTGCCCTTTTGTTAGGGTAGGCAGAGTAGATGGCTGAGCTTGCAACACGTTATATTCCTTTTACAATCATCAATAAATCTTTAATTTCAGTTTTAACCGCGCGGATGATGCTCGGCATGCAGCTTTTGTAATCTCGCCGTCGCCACATGGGTATAAATCTGCGTGGTTGATAAATCACTGTGCCCCAGTAATAACTGCACGCTACGCAAGTCTGCGCCGTGATTGAGCAAATGAGTGGCAAAGGCGTGACGTAAGGTATGTGGTGATAATTCTTTATCAATGCTGGCAACTTTGGCGTATTTTTTTAATAGATACCAAAAGTTCTGCCGTGTCATATAGCCGCCTTGCGCGGTCAAAAATACTGCTTGGCAATTACCCGATTTTAAATGCGCAATCAAATCACCACGAGCGTGCGTTAGATAATCTTCTAGCGCCTCTGCTGCGTATTCGCCGAGTGGCACCAGTCGGGTTTTATTGCCTTTACCGGTAATTTGTAGCCAACCAGCGTTTAGATTGACTTGTTCTAATGACAGATTAATCAGCTCGCTAACGCGCAGACCACAAGCGTAGAGCACCTCTAACATAGCTTTATCACGCAGTCCGAGTGCGGTGCTAGTATCAGGCGCGGCGAGGAGATTATCGACATCTGCCTCACTCAAATCCTTTGGCAGTGGACGACCTAATTTGGGGCTTTTGATACGCTCACACGGATTGTCTTCGCGCAGATTACTGGCAATCATCCAAAGATAAAACTGGCGCAAGCTTGACAGCATACGGGCTTGCGTGCGCGGCGTTTTGCCCTCGATGGTAAGGGTTGATAAACAGTGCAGCACGTCTTCAGGCTGCCATTTCGTCAGTGCAATAGGGTTGGTCAGCTCACAAGAGCGCAAGTCGCGCACATAAGCATTACGCGTCCGCGTTGCAAGCCCGCGGGCAAGCATTGCTTGCCGAAACTCGGTGATATAAGTTGGCTCGTCATCGACGGCCAGCGTTTTAGGTTGGCGCTGTTGGACGGCGCGGTCGCGGCTCATAATTTGTTACTCAATGATTAATTATCAGTTATTAAAGATTGGGTAGGTTCTAAGCACCATAAAGAAGTAACCTCGCTACTCCTCGCCGCATATAGCGGATCAGACTCATCCTGACTGCGACCATGCTTAGGTTTGGTATCAAGGCGGTATTTTACTTTCAGACCACTATCAAAAAACCAGCTTAATAATTCCTCACGAGTGCGCAGTTGCAGGTGCTCAGCCAAATCCGACAGAATCAACCAGACTTCTCCATGCTCAGCTAAATGAGCTTTCGCCCCCTGCAAAAAACCACGCAGCATTTTGCTATTAGCATCATAAACGGCATACTCTAACGGCGAGCTGGGCTTAGCAGGCAACCAAGGCGGATTACAGACAATCAGATTGGCGAGTGGTGCATCAGTTGGATAAAGGTCGGCTTGTTGCAACTGTACATTAGCTAATTCTAATCGCGTAAAATTTTCGCTGGCGCAGGTTAAAGCTCGCGGATTCAAATCCGTGGCTATTATTTGTGGAACACCGCGCTGCGCCAAGATAATTGCTAGCAAGCCAGTGCCCGTACCGATATCATAAGCAACATCACAAGTATCTGGCAGTGGCGCATCGAGTAATAGCTGTACATATTCATGGCGGGTTGGGGCAAAGACACCATAATGCGGGAATATTGATAAATCTAAACCATCAATCGGAACGCCTTTTTCGCGCCACTGCGCTGCACCAAGCGCTCCTTGTAAGTCACGAAACGACAGCACATACGACTCATTTAGTTCATTATCCAACTGACCAAAAGCAGCTATGCAAGCTGCACTCATATCAGGGGCGCGGCGTAATTGGCTGACATAATTGGCATCAAGCTCGAGTAGCAGACGGCTTAATATGCGCGCACGCTGGGCTTGCAATTGGCGCTGCTGATGAAATAAGTTAGGAATGTCTTTGGATAACTCTGAAGATTTATCTACATTTTTATTGGATTTCGCAGATTGATTTGCTGCTTTTTTCATTTTACGTAGCTCAGAGCGCTCATTGGTACGCTCGATGCGTCGATTGAGCGCTTGTAGCAATTGCCGTGCATTATGAAAGTCACCGTGCCACAGTAGTGAAGTGCCTTCGCAAGCCAAGCGATAAGCCTCATCGGCGGTCGTTTTATCATCGACCAATACAATACGCGCAGGTGGCGCATGATTGCTTTCCGACACCCAAAGTGCGTGATGTAACGTCTCGCTGCCGTCTTTGTTTTCGAGCCACTGCACATACTGCTTTTGGGGTGCTAACATGCTATCTACCTTTAATTTGTGAATGATATATTTCGTACAAAGCAAAGATATCTGGATGCTATTAGTGCGCTGATGCTATGAGTGCTTTAAGCATTCTTTTTCTTGACCAAATACCGATACAGGGTGGCGTTAATAGGCGCATCATCATCGTCCGCAATTGTGATTTCATCCGGATCAACATTTAAAGGTACATTTTCAGCAAGCGTTTCTTGCTTTACAAGCTCGTGCCCCAAGTGACGGCAAAAATTAGGAATATCGCGAGTGGTCGCAGGATCTGTAGCGAGTATCTCAATCACCTCGCCAGCATCGGCATTACGTATGGTTCGATGTAGCATCATCACCGGCTCAGGGCAAATCAGCCCTTGGGTATCTAAATGATGTTGAATGGTACTATCAGATGTTGAAGTTGTCATAGTCGTTTTTTAAATCAATAAAATATGGTGAATGTTTTCAGTTCTTTATTAGTGATGGCATTTTTATCAGGAAGTTTTATGTTTCTTTAACATTTTCAGACGTTTCTTCAGCGTCTAAAAAATTAAAAAAGCGCTTAAAGCTCACCTTAAATAAAAACGCCACCCCAAGCCAACATGCCAAACCTAACCAAGCAGTATCAGCAAATAATAGCCCGCCAAGTAATATAACCGTCGATACACCAATACTCATGGCAATCATTGACGGCTGATTTAAGCGATAACGATAAATCACCAGCGCATCATAAATAGTAATAGGAATCGTGAGCGCCACCAAAGCGTAGGGCAGGTTATAGAACAATTGATAAAGCAGCTGATTGTTATGAAAGGCTTTGATACTAGCAATGGTGCCAAAGACCATAAAGGCGAGGATAGCAGCATAAATAAGATAAACCGCTATCTGGTTTGCTCGCTGAGCGCCTTTGATACGTGCAATCGCGAGCGGTGCAAAGCCACGTTGCGACTTGTTTTGCAAAGATTGGTCTGAGACAGTGGTCATATTAATCAGTCATTTATTCGTTTAGACGATATAAAAAAAGAGGGGGAGGTTAGTCATGGCTTTACCCTACTATTAATCCGCTTTAATGGCGTCGATAGCGATACTGCTACTCGGATCAGCAAAATACGTCGACATTAGGATACAAGCGGAGATATCATCAATCGGATCGCGCTCGTTTTGAATCCAGCCGTTTTCCCACGCAATTTCGCGTGCTGCTACTGAGGTCAGGCGTTCATCACAGAGAGAGACAGTGACGGGTAAACGCTGCTCCATAATTCTGTGCGCCAACCGACGAGCAAATTTATGCGCCCGCTTGGACAGCATTGAGCTGCTCCCATCCATGTTTAATGGTAATCCGACCACCACTTTTGCCACGCCCCACACCTTGATAATACCAAGCAGGTTGTCCCAATCCGGCTGACCATTATTCATCGCCAAAATATCAAAGGCACGCGCCGTCTCGGTAATAGAATTGCCTAGCGCCATCCCCATCTTTTTGACGCCATAATCGAGCGCCAAAATAAGGTGCGGCTTAATCGTTGGCTCTGTAGCGCTATCAGCATTTATAACGTCTGTGCTATGAGTAGTTATAGCGCCCGCGCTATCTGCAAGAATACTATTGACCATAATTTGAGGTATTTCCTGTTTCTGTCTTCATGAAGCAAATGCTGCTCAGTATATAGCACTTAATATATAACGCTAGGCATGACCAATATCGCTGCTTAGATAGTCAAAATTAACGCCAATCTTATCGGCAGCGATTTGCCAGCGTTCTGCAAATGGCGTATCAAACAATAAGTTTAAATCAGCCGGGCAGACGAGCCAGTCGCCACTCGCAAGCTCTTGGTCGAGCTGCTTTTTTCCCCAGCTGGCATGACCTAAGCACAGCTGATAATGCCCAACACCTTGACCAGCAGCGATGCGTTTTAGGATATCTTGGCTGGTAGTAATACAGACGTTTTCTGAGATGGCAAAAGACGACGCCCATTCTGGTTGACCGGTGTGCAAGACAAAACCGACTTCTGGATACATAGGACCCCCTTCTAGCGCCATATCTTCCATTACTTGCGGATCGGTCACTTCGATACCTAAGTCTTCTAGCAGTTTGCCGACGCGCGCTTGCTCTATCGGACGATTGACCATCAGACCGAGCGCCCCATGTTTATCATGGCGACAGATATAAATCAGCGCCTGCTCAAACCGTGGGTCTGACAGCTCGGGCGCCGCGATTAAGAAATGATGGGTCAAATTGGCTTTAGACATAGAAACAAACGCAACCTAATATTAAAGGTGAAATTATCAAGAGGATAGACCACTATATGGCGTTTAGGTGTAAAAAATCAACTAAAGCAAATGTTTAGCGATTATTTGTGAGTAATTTGCTATTAATCATTTAGCTGCCAACCATTTCATAGCCATCAATCAATAATCATTATTTAACATCGCTTAATAAGCTACGCGCATGGTCACGGGTGACATCCGTGATGGTCACCCCGCCAGACATACGGGCCAGCTCATCGACTTGCGCGCTATCGGTTAAGATTAATAGCTCGCTTTCGGTTTGCTCATCATGATGTTTTTGTACCAAGATATGCTGATGCGCTTGCGCCGCAACTTGCGCTTGGTGGGTAATGGCCAATAACTGCTGCGTCTGCCCAAGCGCGCGTAACAGCTCACCAACCACTTGCGCCGTACCGCCACTGATACCAACATCCACTTCATCAAAGACGAGCATTGGCTTGGCAGCATTATTATTAGCATTGGTCGCTTGCAGAACTTGCATGACCAATGCCATCCGCGACAGCTCACCACCTGAGGCAATTTTATGTAGTGGCTGCATGGGCATACCGACGTTGGCGCTAAACAACAAATCGATATCATAGCAGCCTTGACCATTATACTGGTTAGGGTCGGTCTTTTTGGTAAAGACAAACTCGCAGCGCGCATTTGGCAGGGCAAGCGGTCGTAATTGCGCAATCAGCTGTTTACTGACTTTTGGCGCCGCTTTTGAGCGCTGTTTATTAAGCTCAGTGGCAAGTGACAAATACTCTTGCCACGCTTGCTCGATTTGCACTGCCATCGCATCGCTACTTGGCTCGTTTTCTAACTGTTCTAATTGCGCTTGCCACTGCTTTGCTTCATCAATCAAATCGCTTGCGGGCAGGCCATGCTTACGCGACAAGCGGTGCCCAAGACTGATTAAGCTATCGAGTGTTTGCAAGCGCTCAGGGTCGGGTAATTGCTGTTCCGCATAATCCGATAGCAAGCCTGTGACCTCAGTGATTTGCTGCTGCGCCAAATGCAACTGTTCGGACGCCTGCTCAAAGGTTTGACTGACGCTCATTTGATTGTCGCAAAGCTTAATTGCTTGCCCGAGTAAGGTCATGACATCCGGCTCATCGGTGTCATTATCGAGCAGGTGTAAACCGTGACTGGCCTCCGTCATCAACGCTTCGATATTAGACAGCTCTTCGTGCTCCGCTTCAACTTCTGCATAATCAACCGCGAGTAGCGGCGCAATGTCAGCAAGCTGGCTTTGCAACAATTGAATGCGATCTTGACGCTGAGCTTCGCGGCTGGCGATATCATCAGCGCGGCGTTTGAGCTGCTGATAAGCTTGATAGCTGCTGGTCGTTTGTACAGCAAGTGGCGTGATTTGTGCCATCTCGTCAAGCCATTGCACCACAAATTGTGGCTTTAGTAAGGCTTGCTGGGCATGTTGACTATGAATGTTTACCAATAAAGCGCCCAAGCTTTTAAGTTCCGCTAAGCTGACCGGCGTGCCATTTAACCAGGCTTTAGAGCGCCCTGTATTACTAAGCTGACGGCGAATCAAGACTTCAGGTTCTTCTAAAGAGCGCTCGTTTTTTGCAAACCATTCTGCCACGACGTCATTATTTTCTACATCAAACTGCGCATAGATATCAGCATACGCCGCGCCGTGCCTGACCATGGCACTATCAGCGCGCTCGCCTACGCACAAAGACAGCGCATCTAGTAATAATGACTTGCCAGCACCTGTCTCACCGGTGATGACATTGAAGCCTTCAGCCATGCTCAGCTCGTGCTGAGCAATCAATGCAAACTGCTGTAAAGTTAATGATACGAGCATCAATGCCTCTCATGGCAGACAATAAATATCAGCAAGTAGGCTGATTTTTAGGTCTACAATAGGATAAATAAAGAAAAACAGCTTTGGTAAATGGTGCTAAGAAGATAAAGACAATTGGCAAATATTATGGTGGCAAAAGGTAGGAAATACAAATTTTAAAGGTAAGCAAAGCTAGGTATTCATTTAACAATAAGCACAACTTTCCTAGTGGCTGTAACAAACTTTATAGATATAATGTGGTAGCATAATCTCACATAATGATAAACTCTTACCACCAGATTTTCATACCATCTGCTATCTATGATGTTTCTAGTAAAAGACGAGAGGTGAGTTCATGCTAGACAAAGTAAGCGTTTCATCATTACTTTTCATAGTGTATTCTCTATGCGAGTCTTTATTTGGTTAACAGTTATATCGAGCTAAATATAGAGTGAATCGTCAAAAAGTTGTAATAGAACTGTCAGTTAAGCGATGAGTTATTTTGCTATTTAGTTTTTCAATTTGGTCTTTTAGTTTGGCAATAATTATTTGATAAGGAAGCCACTATGACAGCGGCGCAATTTACCAATGTAACAGTCAATGCTCAAGCCACGATATCCTACGATGGTCGTTGCTCAAGCCATACCATTATGTTTGAGGACGGTCGCCATAAAACGCTCGGGGTTATTTTGCCTTGCGACAATTTGGTTGAGCACTATCACTTTAGCACCAATACTTCGGAGCGCATCGAAATCATCAGCGGTGAGTGTGAGGTCAAAATAAACGGTGAGGAAGAATTTAGCTACTACCGCGCAGGACAGTCATTCGTAGTCGAAGGCAATAGTGGTTTTAATTTGCGTACAGAAGAAATCGTGCAGTATATTTGTCATTTAGAAGGTTAAGCTGGCTAAAAAATCATACGATTAAAGGTGTCAAAAGACAACTTGCCCCACCTTTAAATAAACAAGTTAAAAGAAATAAACCTTATGCGAAGGTTTATTTCTTTTTTTTGGCAATTATTTTAATAATTTTTCGTTTCGCCACGCGTTAATTGCTACAATTATCGTTATATAGGCAGTCCGCTACAAAATGAACATAGAGCTACTGGCATTCATTTTGCGCAGCCTCTGTCTGCGTAGGCATAGCAAGCGAGGAAAATGAATACCAGTAGCGCGTTATCATATTTGTACTGATTTTATTTAGAACTGACTATACTTCCTATTTTTTATCGCCGTACGCGATACCACTTTTATATTGTAGATTCCCTATGGCAAAACCCAGCTATTTTTATGGCATTCACGCGATTGAAGCCTTACTCGAATACCGCCCGCTTGATGGACTCAGTTTATTTGTCCAACAAGGACGTGAGAGCGACAGCCACGTACAAGCGATTATGGCGCAAGCACGTGATAATGGTATTAGTATTCAACCGACACAAAAAGATAAGCTTACTCAGCTGTGCGGCAGCCCGCAACATCAAGGTGTGGTGCTTAATGCGCGTCCGTTAGGGTTCGCTGACGAAGGTTTATTGGATACCATTGCTAAGCGTGAGCAGTGCCTATTATTGGTGCTTGACCAAATTACCGACGCGCATAACTTTGGTGCGTGTTTACGTACCGCAGTGGCCATGGGCGTTGATGCCGTTATTTGTCCCAAACACCATGCGGCAAGCCTGACGCCAACCGTTGCGAAAGTATCGGTAGGGGCTGCCGAGATGATGCCTATCGTCAGTGTGACCAATTTGGCTCGTACGTTAAGCAAGATTAAAAATGCTGGCGTCTTTGTGTTTGGCACCGCATTAAATGCAGGGGCAAAGCCAATACATGCCGCTGATATGACGGGCAAAACCGCGATTATTATGGGATCAGAGGGCGAAGGTATGCGCCGCCTGACAATGGAGAGCTGCGATGAGTTGGTTTATATTCCGATGTCAGGCAACGAGCATGGTAACTTGCAAAGCTTAAATGTGAGTGTGGCGACCGGTATGGTGCTCTATGAGATTAATCGGCAGCGAACTTTAGCTGCTGGGCAAGCGTAAGATAGTTTTGATGTAATGGCTCAAGCTGTAAATATAACGCCGCAAGATCGCTTTCGTTAAGCACCACATCATCTGCATGACGATTACGCTCTTCGCGGCTGAGCTGATTAATCATGATGGCTTTAATCTTTTGTACGCTTTGCTCATCGCGCTGGCTGGCACGCGCAAGCTGAGTTTCTTCGGTGGCATCCATTACCAAAATACGCTGGCATAAGTTGGCAAGCCCTGCTTCTGCACCTTCAATGAGCAAAGGTGCTGAGAGCACAACATATGGTGACGTACTGGCTGCTAGTTGCAATTTTGCCGCTTCGCGTATCGCTGGATGGGTGATGGCTTCAAGCTCAATTAAGGCTTCAGGATGGGTGAAGACATGAGTACGCACGGCAGCGCGATCCATTTCACCGTCAGCATTTAATACCCAATCACCAAATTTTCTTTTGATTTTGCGTAAAGTGTCGCTGCCTTTAGCGACCACTTGATGAGCAATCACATCTGCATCAATAATATCAATCCCTTGCTGCGCGAACCAATCGCTTGCCGCCGACTTGCCGCTGCCGATACCGCCGGTCAAGCCGACAACTAACGTCTTGCTTTTGGTTTGGGGCGACTGTGGCTGATAGGAATAAGATGAAGATGAGGCATAATTTGACATAGTAATGACTTATTTAACCGATAGAAGAGGGAGGCTACAATATACCAATAGCCTATTCTAGCAGGTTAAAGCGCATTTTTGAGAAATTGCGCGTCTACTTGCATCAGTATAGGGGTTTAAGCGTACATTCCTAGATACCAATTGACGATATCTGGGCCGTATAATAATGCAATGATACCGGCAATCGCGATATAAGGACCAAAGGCAAAAGGGCGACTTTCCCCTTGTTTTTTCATCAGAATAATCCCGACGATAGAACCTAATAGGGAGGAGAGTAAGATAATGAGTGGCAACATCATAGGGCCAAGCCAAGCACCCAATACGGCCAGTAATTTAAAATCGCCTTGTCCCATGCCGTGTTTTTTCGTAATGAGATAAAAGATTTTTACCACGACCCACAAAGATAAAAAGCCAAGTAAAAGTCCCCAGATTGACTGCGTAGGTGAGACAAACCAACCTTGCGAATTTACCGCCAATCCTAAGCCCGCCAATGGAAAGGTTAGTCGATCTGGCAATAGCTGAGTATCAAAGTCGATTCCTGTTAGTGCAACTAGGGTCCAGACTAAAATTAATGCTGATAATCCAGCGGCGCTGACGCCAAACTGATAAATGACCAGCATAGATAGCAGAGCAGTTACCAGCTCAACAATAGGATAACGCAGTCCGATAGCAGCTTTACAGTCTGAGCAGCGACCATGTAATATAAGCCAGCTTATTAAAGGGATGTTTTCATACCACTTTATTTTATGGGCGCAGTGCGGACAGCGTGAAGCAGGTGTGCTTAATGTAATAGAAGGGTCAGCAGCGACGATGTTTGCCAGTGGTTGCGTATGTTCAGACGGCATGTCTGCTTGCTCAGCCATAAACTGGCTACATTCTTGCCGCCACGCCGCTATCATCATGAGCGGTGTCCGATGAATCACCACATTTAAAAAGCTGCCAACACAAAGACCAAGTAGACCAAATACAACTAAGGCAAGAGTTATATTTTCTTGTAATAACTGAAGAAATTGCATGAAATCGTTTTCCTTGCAGTGGCTGTTAGCCTACCACTGAGCCCATTTGGAAGATTGGTAAATACATGGCAATCACTAAGCCGCCAACCAATACACCGAGCACCGCCATAATTAACGGCTCCATTAAGCTGGTCAAACCATCAACAGCGTTATCGACTTCGTTTTCGTAATAGACCGCAACTTTATCGAGCATCTCTTCTAAGCTACCTGATTCTTCACCAATACCAACCATTTGAATCGCCATACTTGGGAATAAGTTGGTTGAGCGTATCGAAAATTGCAATTGCTGACCGGTTGAAACATCGTTTTTTATTTGCTGAATGGCGTTATAAAAGACTACGTTATTTGCAGCGCCAGCGGTAGAATCTAAAGCATCAATGAGGGGTACACCAGCAGCAAAGGTGGTCGATAATGTGCGCGCAAAGCGAGCGATGACCGCTTGATAAGCGATGTTGCCAAATATGGGCGCTTTTAATACCGCACGGTCTAAGAAATCGCGAAACTTCTTAGAGCGTTTTTTAGCTTCTGAAAAGCCAATGACGGCGCCACCAATCAGTACGATTAAAATAAACCACCAAGATTGCATCCATTCTGACATCCCTACTACCATCTGAGTAAACGCCGGTAGTTCGGCACCAAATGAACCAAATAAATCGGCAAATACAGGAACAACTTTAACCAGTAGGATAATAGTGACGATAATAGCAACGACAATCACGGCGATAGGATATTTCATTGCCTTTTTAATTTTGGCTTTTAACAGCTCACTTTTTTCTTTATAGGTTGCAACGCGCTCTAGCATGGTCTCTAACGAACCGGACTGCTCGCCAGAGTCTACAAGAGAACAAAACAGATCATCGAAATAGCGCGGATGTTTACGCAGTGCCGAAGCAAAAGTGCCGCCCGCTTCGATATCGGCTTTTATTTGTAAGACCAAATCTTTCATGCTCGGGTTATCAAGAGAGTCAGCAACAATCTCAAAGGATTGGGTTAACGGCACGCCAGCTTTCATCATAGTGGCCAACTGCCGGGCAAAAATAGCAATATCAATCAGTTTAATAGACTTTTTAAAAGTGTATAAAGGCTTGGGTTTTTTCTTGATACCTTTGACAGTGATACCTTGTTTGCGCAAAGTGGCTTTCGCCAACTCCAAGCTGCGACTGGTGGTTTCGCCTTTTACTTTTTGTCCGCGCCGGTTTACTCCATCATAGACAAAGTCTAATAGCATGTCGGTTTTAGCTTTTGCCATGTTGATACCCTCAAAATTCGGTGGTGTATCAAAAAGTATGCTGGAGTAATAAAAGAAGGGTGACAGCCGAAGCAAGATGATATATTTGAGGTTATG